>JAUIBM010000220.1 GCA_030428345.1 Alphaproteobacteria bacterium
TAGGAACTCGGCATGAATTGCGGCTGGCCGAGCGCGCCGGCCCAGGAACTCTTCATCGCCGAAATAGCGACATGGCTGTTTTGCGCCATGACGAGGGCCGCGACCAGTTCGTCGCGGAACATGTCCTTGCGTGTCGCCATGAAGGCCTTGGTGCCGAGCACCTCGAAGGCGTTGTAGGGGATCTTGGCAGAGCCGAAGCCGCTTTCGCGGCCCCATACGGCAAGCAAGATTCGTCCGGGAACGCCGTAGCGCCGTTCGAGGGTCGCAAGCGTCGAGCCCAACTCGCCAAGCCTGCGCCTGCCGCCGGCGATGACCGCGCCGAGCGTGCGTTCAGAGAAATAGGCTTGCGGCGCACGAAACTCGGCCTGCGAATGCTGCTTGGGCGTCTGCGGCTTTGTGCCCGGCAGCACCAGGTCCGGCAGGCTCCAATTGAGGCGCACGCTCGCAAGGGCCGCATCGAATGTGGCGCGCGAGACGCCTTGCCGGCTCGCCAACGGCCAGATGTCGGAATCGAGCCAGGCGTGGAACTGCCGTTCGATCGCCGCCGCATTCTTCGGCGGGGCGGCAATCGAAGGCGACGCCCATGAGAGGGCCAGGAAAAGGACGAAAACGAGCCTCATGGTTCCCAGGACTTTCCGCTTTTTGGCAATCGACCGGCCGGATCGTGCACCGTTATCCTGCACGGCGGCCGCGCCGACCAGCGCCACAACACCAGATTGACATCGGCCTCGCTCGCTCCGGCCACCTGTGACAAGGCAAGAATACCGTTCAAACCCGAGGCCATCAGTCGATCCGCCAGTTGCCAAGAGGGCGCTTGCTCGCCGCGAAGCCGATAGTTCAGCCAATCGCAGACGATTTCTGTTGGTTCGACACGATACTCGCGGCGAAATGAGTCGTCCGTAAGATCGCCGATCAACTCGCAGTCGACGTCGTATGCAACCAGTGTTGTGGGCTCGAGTTTTCGGGTGAAGCCGCGATTGGCCTCCGCAAGAGCGGTAGTCGGCGACAGCGACAGGTAGAGCGCAGGCATTCCCGGCCGGTTGAAGCGCCCGCCATGCAAGCGCGCGCCTTCGCCGGACAAGGGTTGGAACGACCAACGCGGGTCATGCGCCCGGTAGGCCACTCCGGCGAAGTGCATCAGGCGTAACCGCCCTCGGCGATGTGGTCCAGATAGGTGAACAGGGCCTCAGAGCGCCCGGTCTCCACAAGCGCGCGCGGGGTGACATTGCCAAGTTCGGCAATCGGGTAAGTACGATACCAGGAAGCCGCCTCGGCCTCGTCCGCCACCCATGGGCGAATGCGGCGAAGCACGTCCGGCGGGGGCGCGCTACCGCTTGCTTCACTGGTGCCGCTTACCCGAGAAACAAGGGCACTCTCACCCCGGAACCTGCCGGAAATCAGTTCGCGCCCGATCTTGACCGTTCCTCCGCGGCGAAGCACCCGGACCAATCTGCGTTCATCGACCTTTTTCATGTTCCGGCCTCCGATGGCGAAACCGCTTCACCGTAACATATGGGAACGGTGGCCGGCAAAGCGATACCTCACCCCAGTGCGATGAAGCGCTCCATGTGGTGGTCGGTGTCGCCGAGCAGATGGTCGATCATGACGATGCGCTTGGCGTAGTGGCCGACCGGATATTCCCAGGTCATGCCCATGCCGCCATGGATCTGGATCGCCTCCTCGGCGACCTGCCTTCCGGCCCGGCCTGCAAGGTTCTTTGCCGCCGAGGCGAAGCGCTCGCGGCTGGCGCGTTCCGCGCCCAGATTGCCGGCGGCGTTGATCACCGCCGAACGCATCATCTCGATTTCGATCAGGACGTCGGCCATGCGATGCTGCAGCGCCTGGAACTTGCCGATGATCACTCCGAACTGCTTGCGCGTGTGCATGTATTCAACGGTCATGTCCTTGGCGACTTCCATCGCGCCCAGGCACTCGGCGCAAAGCGCCGTCACGCCGCGCGCCACCGCCGCCTCGATCGCCGGGAATGCAGCAGCCACCTCGCCGAGCAGCGACGCCTTCGCGCCGGCCAGCGAGATTTCCGCTGCCGGATAACCGTCGACCGTGGAGTAGGCGCGGCGAGTGACGCCCTGGCCCGCCGCTTCCACCAGAAACAGCGAGATGCCCTCCGGCGAATCGTCATTTCCCGAGGTTCGCGCGGAGACGACCAACCAGTCGGCATGTCCGCCGCCCGGCACGACCGACTTCTCGCCGGTCAGTTCCCAGGCGTCGCCCGCCCTGGTCGCCCTGGTCGCAACGACCTCGAGTTCGTAGCGCGACTGCGGCTCGCCATGCGCAAAGGCGATCAGCGTCTCGCCGGCGATCACGCCCTCCAGCATAGCCTTCTGCCCGTCGTCGCCGAGTTCGGCGATCAGGGTTCCGGCGAGCAGGGTCGGCAGGAACGGCTCGACCACGAGCGCGCGGCCGAGCGCCTCGAAGACGACCGAAAGATCGTCGCCCTGACCGCCGAAGCCGCCGGCAGCTTCGTCGAACAGCGCGCCGATGACCCCCAGTTCGGCGAACTTGCCCCACATCTCGCGCGAGAAGCCTTCGTCGGATGCGGCGATCGCGTGACGCTTTTCGAGCGGATAGTTTTCCTTCAGGAAGCGGTCGAGCGTTTCGCCCAGCATCCGGCGGTCGTCGTCAAGACGGAAATCCATGGTGGGCGCTCCTACAGTCCGAGTTTCGTCTTGGAAATGATGCCGCGCTGGATCTCGTTGGAACCGGCGAAGATCGAAAGCTTGCGGTTGTTGAAATAGTCGGAAGCAAGGGCGTTGGCGTAATCGGGGCCGATCGGGGCCTCGTTGTAGCCCTCGTCCAGCGCCTCGGAAACGAATGGCAGCGCCAAGGGCCCGAGCGCGCGCCGCGCCAGGGCGTTGATCTCCTGGCGGATGATGGTGCCCTTGACCTTGAGCATGGAGCTTTCCGGCCCGGCCGCCGCGCCGGCATCGGCCTCGACCAGGATTCGCAGATTGGTGGTCTTCAGCGCCTCGAAGTCGATCTCCGCCTTCGCCATGCGCCCGGCGAACCAGGGATCGGCGGAGAGCGGCTTGCCGCCCTTCTTCGTTTCCTTGGCGATGCGCTTCAATTGCTGCAGGGCGGCTGAAAGATTGCCCATATTGGCCGTATTGGTGCGCTCATGCGTCAGCAGATATTTGGCGTAGGTCCAGCCCTTGTTTTCCTCGCCCACAAGGTTCTCGGCCGGAACCTTCACATTGTCGAAGAACACCTCGTTCACCTCATGCTCGCCATCGAGCAGGATGATCGGGCGCAGGGAGACGCCGGGCGACTTCATGTCGATCAGCAGGAAGGAGATGCCCTCCTGCGGCTTGCCCTCGCTGGAGGTGCGCACCAGGCAGAAAATCCAGTCGGCATACTGGCCAAGCGTCGTCCAGGTCTTCTGGCCGTTAACGATGTAATGATCGCCCTGGCGCTCGGCCTTCGTGCGCAGCGATGCCAGATCGGAGCCGGATCCGGGTTCCGAATAGCCCTGGCACCACCAGTCGCTGCCGTCGAGGATGCGCGGAAGGTAATGCTTCTTCTGCGCCTCGGACCCGTATTTGATGAGCACCGGCGCCAGCATGTTGATCCCGAAGGGGATGATGCGCGGGGAGCCGGCGGCATTCGATTCGACGTCGAAGATATGCGCCTGTACCGCGGTCCAGCCTGCCCCGCCCCACTCCCTGGGCCAATGCGGCGCCAGCCAGCCGCGGCTGTTCAGCGCGGCGTGCCAGTCTTCCATGTCCTTCTTGGTCAGCCTTTTGCCCAGCTTGACCTTTTCGGCGATTCGCGGCGACAGCTTCTCGGCAAGAAAGGCGCGAACCTCGCCCCGGAATTCCTCCTCAGCTGCGGTGAATTCTAGATCCATGGCCTGCACTCCTCCTGTTTGCCGATTGCCGCCAATCACGGCCCTTGCCTGTCGGCCCGTCGCATCCCAATCTGAGGGCATTCGTTCTTAGAAAGCGGCGGCGAACTTGGCAATCCCTCATGACGATTACGTAAAGGTCAAAGACTGGCTTGCCTCGGGTGTCCCGGCAATATTGGTGCAGATCGCTTCGGTCAAGGGTTCGGCGCCGCGCGAGAGCGACGCGATGATGGCCGTGAGCGAACACGCCATGGCGGGAACGATCGGCGGCGGGCAACTGGAATGGATCGCCCTGCGCGAGGCGCGCAATCGCCTGAAAAGCGGCGAACCCGGCGGCGATCTCGACATTCCGCTGGGACCAGAAATCGGCCAATGCTGCGGCGGACGGGTCGTGTTGCGGTTCTCCATGATCGATCAGGCGGTGAGCGAGCAATTGCACGCGCAGTCGGAACGGCAAAGGGAGAGCGAGCCGCATGTCCTGATCTTCGGCGCTGGGCATACCGGCCGGGCGCTGGCGCGCGCTTTCGAGCCCCTGCCGTGCCGCGTCTTCCTGGCCGACAGCCGGGCGGAGTCCCTTGCCGGCCATCGATCCCGCGTCGAGGCGCTGCATGTCGCCATGCCGGAGGCCGCGGTTCGGGGCGCGCCGCCCCGCAGCGCCTTCGTCGCCATGACCCATTCGCATGATCTGGACTTCCTGATCACCGCCGAGGCGCTCAAGCGCGGGGACGCGGCCTATTGCGGCATGATCGGTTCCGCGACCAAGCGCGCCGTCTTTCTCAACTGGCTCGACGAGAACGGCTATGGCCGCGCCATTGCGGACCAGCTTGTCTGCCCGATTGGCGGCAGCGCGGTGCGCGACAAGCGGCCTGAAGTCATCGCCGCGCTGACGGCCGCCGAGATCCTGACCGCGCTCTATGCCGACCGGGAATAGCCGGCCGGCGCGTCGATCCGATAGGGCTCGTCGAAGAAGAACTCCTCGAGATTGACGCCCTCCCCGCCGCGATCGACCACCAGGAAGTCGCTTTGCGCCTCGAGTGAAATCAGCGGGTGATGCCATACATTGCGGGCGTAGTTCACGCCGACCATGCCGCCCGCATCGGGACGAACCAGAAAGGCGACCGGCTCGCCCGGCCTGCCGGCAACGTCCGGCGCAACCACCACGACCCAGGGCAAGGGCTGAAGCGGCACGAACGCCTGGCTGCCGAGCGGATGGCGCTCCATCATGGCGATGGTCAAGGGAAAGCCGAACGGCTGGCCGCGAAACAGGCTGACGAGCGTGCGCGCGTTTTCGCCGGCTGTCTCGACACTGGCCAGATCGTGAAACCGCGTGGTCGTGCCGTTGTTGATGAGAAAGCTCTCGGCGCCGGCAGACGCGATCACGTCCCCGAACGGCGCGAAGGCCTCTCGCGTCAGCGGCTGCAGGGGGAGCGCCTTCATCATCTCGGCGGAATGGAGTAAGTCGCGGTCGCCTGCGCCACCAGCATGTCGCCGGTATCCGGCATGATGTGAATTTCGCAGACGGCGAGACGCTTGCCGAGCTTCAGCAGCCTGCCTTCGGCCCGCAAATCGCCGAGCGGCGGCTTGGACAGGAAATTGATCGACAGATTGGTGGTGACCGCCAGCGCCACCTCGCCGACATGGGCGAGCACCAGCAGATAGGCCGCAACATCGGCAAGCGCGAACATGGTCGGTCCCGACACCGTGCCGCCGGGCCGCAGATGATCCTCGGAGACCTTCATGCCTACGGTTATCGTGCCCGGGCCGATCTCGCGCGCCTGCCAGCCATAGCCGTCGGCCTGCGGGAAAACTTCGCGCACATAGGCGGAAACCGCCTCGGCGGTCATGACCGGCGTATAGCTCATTGGGCGGAAGCCCTGGCGGCGAAGGCCAGCGCCTGGTCGAGGCGGTCGCTG
>JAUIBM010000221.1 GCA_030428345.1 Alphaproteobacteria bacterium
TCGAAATTTCGGTATTAGAACCACCCAAGGATGGCGCTAAGGGTGGCGCTGGAAAAGAGCCAAGCCCGATCCTCGTTGTTTATCATATCGTTAGGCGACACGAATGGCGGACAGGGAGGGATTCGAACCCTCGGTACGCTTTCACGCACACACGCGTTCCAGGCGTGCGCCTTAAACCACTCGGCCACCTGTCCGTTCGCGCCGGCAGACGGCCATGCCGATCTGCGGAGCGCCGCGCACTTATACAAATAAGTGGGGCGGTCGCAAGTGCGAAGCGCATCTATCGCCATTGTTGCCGGCCCGCGACATTGCCAAGCCCGAGCGCGGCCACTAGATTGAAGGCCTCCGCCCTGCGCGACGCCGCGGGCCCGGGCTTCGTCACATACCGGAATTGAATCACAGTGCTGCGCGCCTTTTTCAGAACGCTGAGCCTTGGCTTACTCGCCGCAGCCCTCGTCGCGGCCGTGCTCGACCTGACGCGTTCGATCGCGGACAACCGGATCGTCCTGACGCCGCTGCATGAGGACTGGCAACGCCTCGCGCCCAGCTCGCTTGAGGCCGCGCAGCAATGGGTGAGCCAGGCGCTGCACCCGTTCGTCTGGTCGCCGGTGATCGAAAGCGTGCTCGCCGCCCCAAGCTGGGCGGTGCTGGCGCTGCTGGCGATCGCCTTCGCCATGGCCGCGCGCCGGCGCAAGCGCCGCTGGCAGGAAAGTTTCGGGGCGTAATGCCCGAATGGCGGGCGCGGTGCGGCAGCGAACCGCCCCGTTCACCGTGACGTGTATGGAAACGGCGCGCCGGAGCGACAATTTCAGGCGTTAGGCCGGAGCGCTGCGCAAGGCTGGCGCAGTGGCGGCGCTCCCGACCCCGAGCATCCTGCGCCCGCGCATCTTACAAAGGAGAACATGGCCATGTTTCTGATCGACATGCTGAACAAGAAGCTGAAAATGCCCGATCAGGCCTCGCTCCTGCCCGGCCGCCCGGAGCCGGTCGAGTCGGGCAGCCATCATTTCGTCAATGGCACGCCCCTGCACGGCCCCTTTCCGGAAGGCATGCGCCAGGCGATGTTCGGCCTGGGATGCTTCTGGGGCGCGGAACGCAAGTTCTGGGAGGAGCCGGGCGTCTACACCACGGCCGTCGGATATGCGGCGGGCCAGACTCCCAACCCGACCTATCGCGAGGTCTGCAGCGGCATGACCGGCCATAACGAGGTGGTGCTGGCCGTCTACGACCCGGCGAAGGTGAGCTATGAGGGCCTGCTCAAGCTGGTTTTCGAGTCGCATGACCCGACCCAGGGCATGCGCCAGGGCAATGATATCGGCACGCAATACCGCTCCGGCATCTATGTGTTCGACGCGGAGCAGCGCAAGGCCGCTGAAGCCGCCCGCGCCGCCTATTCGCAGGCGCTGGCCAAGGCCGGCCGCAAATCGGAGATTACGACCGAAATCCTCGATGCGCCGCCGTTCTACTACGCGGAGGAATATCACCAGCAATATCTGGCGAAGAACCCCAATGGCTATTGCGGGCTGGGTGGCACCGGCGTCTCCTGCCCGATCGGCACCGGCGTCAGCGCCGCCTGAACCGACGCCGAAGCGCCGGCGAGAACATCAGTCGCGCGGGCGGCGTGTCGGCGTGGGGATGGCGCCCGGCGGCGGGGCCGATGCCGGCGTGGCGGCCGTAGCCCCCCGGGCCTCGATCGGCTTGGAGCGGCGCGCCATCGCCGGATCATAGGCGGGAATGGCGATCGCCGGCGCGCTGAAGCTGGCGTCGCGAACCTTCAGGTCGGCCTCGTCGGCAGGCTTGGCCGGCGCGTCCAGCACCGCGGCGCAGGCCGAAGGCAGGTCCGAGAGGCGCAATTCCGGCTTCGGCTTCACCGGCTTCTTCCGCTTTGACGGCTTCTTGGGCACCAGCCCGACATTGAACCACCAGTCCAGCGAGGCGTCGCAGCCCTGCCCGCCGGTGACCGGGTTCTGCTTCTTGCAACCGGGCGAGCCGTCCTGGCAAGCGATGCGCAGGTGGAAATGATAGTTGTGCCCCCAGTTGGGCCGGATCTTCGCCAGCCAGGCGCGATCGCCCTTGACGGTATCGCACAGCTTCTTCTTGATGCCGGGATGGACTAGGATGCGCTCCACCTCCTTGTAGGAGGCCGCATCGCGCAACAGGTTTTCATGCGCCTTGGTCCACCGCTTGTCGTCGACATAGAAGCTCTTGGGCTTGAGCATCGAGATGGCGCTCAGGTTCTCGCGCTGCTCATAGGTCAACCTTTCGGGCGGCATCGGCGTGAACCAGATGTCGGCGTCGAGGCCGATCTGGTGCGAGGCGTGGCCGGTCAGCATCGGCCCGCCGCGCGGCTGCGACATGTCGCCGACCATCAGGCCGGACCATCCGTCGCGCGCGGCCTTGACCGAAAGGTCCTGCAGGATGCGCACCAGTTCCGGCTGGCCCCAGCGCCGGTTGCGCGACAGGCGCATGGTCTGCCAGTTCGGCCCGTCCACCGGCATGCCGACGGCGCCGGCCATGCATCCGCGGGAATAGAACCCGATCGACTGCGGCTTCATGTCGGCTGGCAGGGCCGCGGCGCCGAACAATTGCTTGGCGGGGCGTTCGGCCGACAGGGCGGGCGGAAGCGACGCCGTGCCGAGCATGGCCAGCGCGCAGCAAGCCGTCAGCAGGCGCGACAGGCTGGATGCGAGAGGAGACAAGCAGGCACGGACGGACATGGCGAATCCACGAAATTTGGTTCAACAGCGCCCCCAGATACCATCTTAGCCGCTGATTCGTCCCCGGTTAAGCCCCGGCCCGCCTGCCGGGCTTTGAATAGCCGTCGTCGGCGCGCCATATGAGACGAAAGGGTGGAGACGAAACGCCAATCATCGCAGGACTGTGAGCGACAGAACCATGCAGATCGAACATTTCGCCCACAGGAGAGGCAAGCTCGTCAACCTCGTGCACACTTGGCTGCTGGTGGGCGGGTCGCTGGCGCTGTTCGTCGCCTGCGCCTGGATGTTCTTCGGGCCGGACGGCATCGCCTATGCGGCGATCGCCGGCGCCGTCAGCCTGTTCCTGGCGACGCGAATCTCGCCGCAAATGGTGCTGCGCATGTACAAGGCGCAGCCGGTGGGGCCGCAGCAATTCGCCGTGGGCCACCAGATCCTGGAGGCGCTGGCGGCGCGCGCCGGCCTGCGAATCACGCCGAAGATCTATGTGCTGCCCTCCCGGATGATGAACGCATTCGCCGTCGGGCGGCCCGAGGATTCGGCCATCTGCCTGACCGACCAGTTGATTCGCTCGATGAGCCAGCGCGAACTGGCCGGCATCATGGCGCATGAGATCAGCCATATCCGCAACGAGGACATCCGCGTGATGGCGATCGCCGACATGGTGAGCCGCTTCACCTCCATCCTGTCGACTTTCGGCATCGTGTCGCTGCTGTTCAACCTGCCCTCCATCATCATGGGCGGGGGGCTGCATGTCCCCTGGCTGGCGGTGCTGCTGCTGATCTTCGCGCCGACCATCGGCGGATTGCTGCAGATGGCCCTGTCGCGCACCCGCGAATACGACGCCGATCTGGGCGCGGTGATGCTGACCGGCGATCCGGACGGCCTCGCGATGGCGCTGGCCAAGCTGGAGCGCGCCCAGGGCCGGCAATGGGAGAGCATGATGCTGCCGGGCGGGCGCATTCCCGACCCCTCGCTGCTGCGCACCCACCCGCGCACCCAGGACCGGATCGCCAGGCTGATGGCGCTGAAGGCGACGGGCGCCGGCCAGCCGACAATCGGCGGCGAGCCGCCCAGCCGCAAGGCGCCCTCCCCGGTTCCTCGGATCGCGCGCACCCATCCCGCCCTTTCCCCCTGGATCGAGGGGGAGGGCCATGGCGAGCCGGCGAGCCCCCATTCGCTCAACGCGCCGCGAGGCGGCCCCAGAATGCGCATGCGCGGCGGCGTCTACTGGTAGGCCGGCGTTCTTTCGCCGCACCGTTTCACCTTGGGTCGTCCTGCGTTAGTGTCCGGGTCGGCGGAAATCCTACCCGGAGGCGGCATGCAGAAATTTCATACGGCCGAGGAAGCGGCGCTGAAGCTGCGCCCGGATCAGCCGGTCTATTGCTTCCGGCCAAAGGTCCTGATCGAGGATGCGCGCCGATTCCAGGCGCTTTTTCCCGGCAAGACGGCCTATGCGGTGAAGACCAATGGCGAACCGATGGTCGTGGAAACCCTGCTGAAGGCCGGGGTTACCGCGTTCGATGTCGCCTCGCCCGCCGAGATCGACACGGTGCGCCGGTTCTCCGCCTCGGCGGAACTGCTCTACATGCATCCCGTCAAGGCGCAGTCCGACATCCGGCTGGCGCTCGAGACGCATCGCATCCGTACGCTGGTCGTCGATCACGAGGACGAATTGTCCAAGGTGCACAGAATCGTCCAGGGCCTCGACATCGACCCGGGCGAAATCACCATCTTCGTGCGGATCCAGACAAAGGGCAGCGCGGCCTATGAACTGTCGAAGAAATTCGGCGCCGCGCCTTCCCAGGCCGTGGAATTGCTGGAGCGGCTCGGCCGCCTTGGCTACCGGCTCGGCCTCTGCTTTCACGTCGGTAGCCAGATCGCCGATCCCGACACCTATGAGCGGGCCCTCGCCTCGGCCGACTGGGTGCGCAACCGCGCCAATGTCGATATCGCCGCGCTCGACGTCGGCGGCGGGTTTCCGGCGGTCTATGGCCGCGACCCGAGGCGCAAGGCGGTGGAGATGCCCTCGCTGGAGGAGATGATGGCCCGGCTGCGGGCCGACATCCAGGAATGGGGCTTCGGCGACATGGAACTGGTCGCCGAGCCAGGCCGGGTAATCGTGGCGCAGGCCTATTCCCTGATCGTGCGCGTTCTGCTGCGCAAGGGCCGGCGGCTCTACATCAATGACGGGATATGGGCCTCCCTGTCCGATTCCTGGACGGGCAAGATTACCCTGCCGGCCCGCTTCATCCCCGACCCGGCGATCCGCAACCGCAATGGCGATCCGGCGACCGTGGTGCCCTATCGCGTCTGCGGGGCGACCTGCGATTCGGTCGACATCCTGACCCGGCCCTTCTGGCTGCCCGAAACGGTCGATACCGGCGACTGGATTGAGATCGGCAATATCGGGGCCTATTCGCTGTCCCTGCGCACCCATTTCAACGGGCTGTATCCCAATTCCTTCGTCGAGGTCGCCACACCCTTCGGCCAGGAAGGCGCGCCGCAGGGTTTCGCCAGCCTGGAGACGATGGCGTAGCCGGGCTCAGCCCGCCACGAGGATATCGGCGTCGAGCGATCCGGCGATCACGAGGCGAGCATTGCGCAGATCATTGCCTTCCGCGCGGGCCACGGCGGCAGCTTCGTCGAGACCGTGATCGCGCCAGCGCTGCACCAGCCGGCGGCGCAATTCGCCGATCGGCACGTCCAGGGCCGCCGTCAGGTCGTAGCAGGCGGCGGCGTCGCTCCACGGCTCGGAATCGAGCAGCAGGTAATTGCCCTCGACCAGCACGATCTCGCAATCACGCCTGACGATTGCCGCCCCGGCGCGCGCCAGATCGGCTTCGCGGTCGAAGACCGGCGTCGCGACATCCTCGCGGCCGATGCGGATGCGCGCCACGCATTCGGCAAATCCGGCCGCGTCGAAGGTCTCCGGCGCGCTGGTGTAGAGGCCGCCGTCGTAGGGCACGAGGATGTCCGTGGTGCCGTTGAACATCATCACCGCGACCGGGCGCGCCGGCTCGCACTCGAGCGTGACGTTGACCGCCGAGACCGGC
>JAUIBM010000222.1 GCA_030428345.1 Alphaproteobacteria bacterium
TGATCAGCTTCAGCAAGAAGTACTGCGGATCAAACAAACGCTCAACAAGACCATCGTCTTTGTCACCCACGACATCTTTGAAGCGATCCGCCTCGGCGACCGCATCGCGAGCTTTTGGATAGACCGTGTCCATCAGGAATGATTTTGCGCCAACCAGGAAGGCCTGGAACGCTTCGCCTTTCGCAGACATCTGCATGATCTTTTCCTCGCTGTTCACGCTGTATGCTTGGGGTCGGGATCGACCAGAGGCGTGAAAATCTCACGCGCGAATGCCTGTAACTCCTCGGAAATCTCCGGGCCGCTGCCGCCGTCTCCCGCCAGTCGTGCAACTTCGGCCTTGAGCACGGCAACCTCGCCGGCAAGCGCGAAAACCACGCCCATCAGCCGGTCCAGCTTTGCATCGCCCAGATAGGGGCGGCCGAACAGAATCGTGTCGTCAGTCATTACCGGTCTCCTTCATACAACTCATTGAAACCATGCCGGGTTCTCGATCGCCCAGCGGGCGTAGTCGGCGATGTCCGTATCGGTTGATCCAAGGATCGCTTCGCCCAGTTCTGCACGTATGCGAGTGGTATCGAGCGCGAAACGGCGGCGCTCCAGCGCATCGCGATAGTCGATGTTCGGATGCGCGCCGCCAATTTCCCATCGCCAGCCATTATCCAATGCATCGGCCAGGCGGGCGGCAACAGAAGCGGGTTGCCATGTGTGTCGCGCCGCGACGTTGTAAATTTGATGGCCAAGGTCGGGTTTCAGGATCAGGGCGGCCACCACGTCAGCCACGCGCGTTGCCCCAATCCAGTCACGGGCGCCCCCAGCGGGCAGACACGCAACTTCGCCCGAGAGCGCTCTTGCAGCGATCTGGAAAAGCGGGCTCATCGCATCGCGTGCACCGGAGCGATGCTCGAAAGGCCCAAACACGGCCGTTATTCGCGCGATGCGTATGTCGAGTTCGTTGATTGACGAAAACCGCAGCGCCGCCCGCTCGGCCGCAACCTTGGTAATCCCGTAAAGCGTTGTCGGCGTCGCAAAGTCATCTTCGCGGGGGGACCGCCCGTCGAATACGGCCTCGCCATAAACGGCGCTGGAACTGGCGAGCACGGCGCGTGTAACACCCGCCGAAAGAGCTGCTTCCAGGACTCGGCCCGTGCCGACGATGTTGACATCGAGAATATCGCTGAAGGCGTTCATTTCCCGCGCCAGATCCGCGGTCAGCGTTGCGCCGTGAAAGAGCGCCCGTGGTTTGAAGCCGACGAAGGCGTCATGGATAGCGCCGGGATTGAGAACATCGGCCGTGGTCACTCGCACGCGGTCCATGCGCCCCAGCATGCTCATCGCCCTGACGTTGAAGCCGCGATCGATTGCGAGCACCTCGTGACCGTCCTCGAAGAGCCTCTTGACGAGGTTTAACCCGAGGAACCCGCCTGCGCCGGTGACCGCGATCCTCATGCGCGCCGCCCTGTCTTGCGTCCGGCGGCATGGCCTTCGAACACGGCCTCCAGTGCGGTACGGGGCGCCAGACAGTCTCCCGCCATTGCGAACGGAATGCCCGCCTGATCCAGCCAGGCTTCGAACGGATTGAACGCCCGGTTCGCGCGTATTGCCACCACCGTGTCGACGCCGGCAATATGTTCAAGTGCGCCGGTCGACATGTCCTCGACGGTCAGCCGGTCGGCGACCAGATCGACCAGTCCGCGCAGCGGCGCAAGCCTGATCCGCAGATCGCGCAATCGCTTGCGTGTCGCCGCGGTGGAGTAGATCGTCGTGCGCCAGGCGATCGCGGCGATCGGCGTTATCATTGTGACGTCGCGCCGCGCGAGCGCCAGATGCTCAAGCAACGAAAACGCCGGCCAATCACCGGTCTCGTCGTAGACCACGACGGTCTTGCCGACGCTCGAAGGCTTCATCACCGCTTCATCCAGCGTCAAGGCGTCGGCGCCAGAGGGAAAACGGTATGGAACAGGCTCCGACCCTGTCGCCAATATGACGAGGTCCGGGTTGTGGCCCGAGATCGCATCGATGGTTGCACGCCGGCCCAGTTCCACCGTGACTCCGCAGGCGTCGAGACGACCCTGCTGCAATTTCAGAAACTCCCCGAACGCTTCTCGCTTGCTCATGGACGTTGCCAGGGCCAATCGCCCGCCAAGCGCAGCGCCCTGTTCCCACAGGGTGACGGCATCTCCTTCGGCGGCGGCAACATAGGCGGCCTCCATACCCGCCGGACCGCCTCCGATTACCAGTACCCTTCGCACCGAGGATGATCGACACGGCTCGGTCCATTCCGCCTCGCGGCCCGCTATCGGGTTGACCAGGCAGGTAATGGCGATGTTGCGCTCGAGATGCTGCGCGCAGCCCTGGTTGCAGGAGATGCAGGTCCGAACCTCGTTCTCCCGGCCAGCCAGCGACTTTGACACGATGGCCGGGTCCGCGATATGAGCGCGCGCCATGCCCACCATGTCCGCGTCGCCCCGCGCGATCATCGTCTCCGCCTCGGCCAGTGTCCTGTACTTGCAAACCGTCATGACCGGTACGTCGTGACCAGCGTCGCGAATCGCGCGTCGCATGGCGCCAGGCAGTGGTCGCACCAACCCCTCGTCAAACGTCATGTCGGCCATTTGGGTGCCGATGGAGTAAGCCATGTTGTAGGCGGAATGGGTCACATGCACGAAATCAATCTGTACCTCGGCAAGCGCGCGCAGCAGGATTTCCGCCGCCATGCCGGGATGGATGCCATCCGGCAAGAATTCCTCGACTGTGAGCCGTATCCCCATGCACCTTTGCGCGCCGACAGCGCTCCGCACTGCTTTCAGCACTTCAAGGGGAAACCGCATCCGGTTCTCGATGGAGCCGCCATAAGCATCGCTGCGACGATTGGAATTGGGCGAGAGGAACTGCTGCAGGAGGTGTCCATGCCCCCAGTGGATCTCAAGCCCGTCAAGCCCCGCTTCAAGCATGTTGAGCGAAGTGCGCATGAAGCCGTCGCGAATGCCATCCATGTCACGGCGAGACATCTCGCGCGGTGCAAACGCAGTCGGGGACCACCGCACGGGTGAGGCGCCAACCGAACATGTACGTTCAAACTCGCCCTCGATCTGGCGGCCCATGTGGCAGATCTGACCGATCAGCGGAACGCCATGCTCATGTGTGGCGTCGGCCACGCGCCTGAAAGCCTCGATGCTGCCCGGCAGAAAGCCTGCCACGCCCTGCGGCCGACCCAGCGTGTTATCGCACACGCGGATCGCCTCGAAGATGATTGCGCCGACGCCGCCCCTTGCCCGCTCACGATGGTAGTCGACATGGCGCTGGCTGGGCAGGTGGTGCTCGCCGAAATTCGTCGTGTGCGCCGGCATGAAGATGCGATTGCGGGCCGCCAAACCATTGATGGTGATGGGTTTCTCGATGTTCGGATAGCGCGCCATTGTCATCTCGCGAGCAGGGCCATCGCTTCACCGAATGGTGCGTCCGAGACGCCGAACAGTCGAACCCTGGCATCTGCATGCCTGCCGTCCGGAAGGTTGCCGCGATTATCGACTCCGGTAACGACAGTCAGCACATCGGGTGAGGATGACATCCTTTCCTCAGCCGCAGATGCAAAGGCGACAAGCCGGTCCCATGCAGGAATGTCTTCGATCCGCTGAACTGCGTCCCAACTGTAGCGCCCGAGCAGGGCGAGGCTTTCATATCGCCCGCGGACGCTTGCGGGATTCTCCGGAGTTGCTGTTGGAGGACGCAACCTCTCAAGCTGCAGCCGATTCCACAAGCGCAGCAAATGCCCCCCGGCGTCGCACAGTGTTGTGTCGAAATCTGAATCGCCGCCGCGATCGTCCTGATCGACCAGCACGATACGACCGATCCTGTCTGCCAGTTTCTCCCCCAGTATCTCTGCCAGTGCGGTTGCTCCGCCCGATGCCATCACGTCGAAGCTGGCCTCCCCCATTGCCTCGCCGAGGACATCTGAAAAGCCCTCGCACCAGGACAGTTCCCTTCCCGGTTTTGGCAATTCACGGAGATCGACAAGCACGATCTCGCGATCGGTAACCGCTTCAACCTCTGGCAGGACCGCTCGCGGCCCGGCCGGAAACGGCGGCAGGATCAGGCAAGGTCGCCCTGCGCCTGCATTCAGTCGCCACAAACCGATTGCCCCGCCACCCCATCTCAGAATGTTTCGCCGTTTCGAAAATCCCGAGGTTTCGATCGGTGAAACCTTAGGCAGCCCGACGGCAGCTTCGATTGCAATTTTTCGTTCGATTTCCTCGATATCCTGCGAGCGCCCCGGCCAGCGCCTGAGCGCCGGATTGCTCGAGGCGGCGAGTTCTATTTTCAGCGACAGCGAATCCGCCATGTCGAGTATGAAGTGCACCGGAACCCGGACACGAGACAGCGCGCCGTCTGCGTCATAGTCAAAGGCGGCATGATATACGGCGGCATATGAGGCATGCCGCGAGGCTATCTCGGCCGCGCCTGCATGGAGAAACTCCTTTGAAGGTATGGCGCATGTTGCGCGAATGCGCGGCTCCTTGGAATTCCAAGGCCAGTAGATGAACTGCTCGCGATATCGATACCATAACCACGTAAGGTGGTTGCCGTCCCAACCTGGCGCAGGAAGTGGCGGCGCGTAGCTGGTTACCCGCTGGGAACTCTCTTCCGGTGTGTAGATCGGATAACCGCCGACCAGAATTGCCGCCACGCGGTCAGGCGCATCGATCGCGATCTGTGTCGCAACCAGCGCTCCCGTGTGCTGGCCATAGAGCACGGCCTTGCCGATGCCCAACCGGTCGAGCAGGCCAAGGAGGAGTTGCGCCATGCGCTCCACCGTGACCTGTCCTTCGCCCAGTTCATCGGACTCGCCCAGTCCAGGTAGATCTGGCGCGATGCAGAGAAAGTCTTTCGAAAGCAGGTCGATCCGGCCCTCGAGCGTTCGAGCCGAAACTGGCGCCTGATGAATAAGAAGGAGGGCCGGCCCCGCACCCGCGTAGCGCACGCACAGGGTGACGTCTCCAACGTCAACAAATGTTCCGTCCATCCACCGGCCTCCTGATAGCGACAGGTTTCCATAAAAATTGTCACCTGTCTACAGATGACAATGATGGATACTGTGCTAGTTTCAAATCGACGAGGGAGCGGAAAATGGAAGTGATCTACACATGTCGGGCATCCGCCAAAGGTGGGCGGCAAGGAACTGTCGCGACTGACGACGGCCGACTTTCCCTGGCGCTGACACGTCCGAAAGAGATGGGTGGCGACGATTCCGGGACCAATCCGGAACAGCTTTTCGCGTGCGGATATGCGGCCTGTTTCGCAAGCACCATCGATTTCCTTTGCCGGCAGGAAAGGCTGACGATCGGCCCGATTGAAGTGAGGGCACGCGTTTCACTCGGCAAGCTGGATGGCCAGGGTTATGGCCTTGCGGTCGAACTCGACGTCCTGCTGCCTGGAATTGGGACCGATATCGCCACGCGAATTGTCGAGAATGCACGGAGCAATTGCCCTTACTCGAACGCCACTCGCGGCAATGTGGAAACCCGCGTCACCATCGTGCATATCTAGGGAAAGTACCGAGGAAGCTGTAATGTCGACCAACACACTTATCGCCAACGGAAGGGTCTTGCTGCCGGACGGATCGCTTCAGGCGCTTGACGTCGCAATTTCCGATGGACGCATTTCCGCTCTTCTGGAGCCGGGCTTCGAGTGGAAGGCGGATACCACCATCGACGCGGGCGGACTCCTTGTTCTGCCGGGCGTGATCG
>JAUIBM010000223.1 GCA_030428345.1 Alphaproteobacteria bacterium
GGCTTTGACAACGCTTTGTTGGCAATGATCTGCGCATTGCTTGTCGCCAATATCATGGCAAGGGTGAACGAGCGCGATGACTGCAGGCACGGCAATGGCAAATCCCGCAATGCGGAGCACGGGCCAGCGGGTCGACTGGGTCGATTTCGCCAAGGGATTCTGCATCGTCTTCGTGGTGATGCTGCATTCCACGCTCGGCGTTGAAAAGGCCGCCGGCGAGATCGGCTGGATGCACGTGCTCGTGCAATTCGCCAAGCCGTTCCGCATGCCGGACTTCTTCATGATCTCCGGGCTGTTCCTCGGCCTGGTGATCGATCGGCCGTGGCGGCGCTACATCGACCGCAAGGTGGTGCATTTCGCCTATTTCTACGTGCTTTGGGCGGCGATCCAGTTCGCAATCAAGGCGCCGGCCTGGATGGGCGAGGGCATGAGCGGTCCGGACGTCTTCGCGCAATGGCTGCTCAGCTTCGTCCAGCCCTTCGGCACGCTCTGGTTCATCTATCTGCTGCCGATCTTCTTTGTCGCGACGCGCCTGCTGAGGCCGGTGCCCTGGCCGGTCGTTCTCGGCTTTGCGGCGCTGCTGGAAGTCCTACCGGTCCATACCGGTTCGATGATCATCGACGAATTCGCGGCGCGCTATGTCTATTTCCTCGCCGGTTACCTGTTCGCCACGCGGATCTTCTCCCTGGCGGCCTGGGCGCGCAGCCATGTGGGACCGGCCATCGCCCTGCTACTGGTCTGGGCCGCGGTCGAATTCGCGGCCACCTTCACGCCGGCGCCGCATGCGCTGGTCGCAGCGCTCGGCGAAGGCGCGGAAATCGAGCACGTCTCGGACCTGCCCTTCATCTCGCTGGCGCTTGGCGCGGCCGGCGCGGTGGCGGTGATCGTGCTCGCCGCCCTGCTGTCGCGCATCGATGCCATGCGCTTCCTGCGCTATCTCGGTCGCCACTCGATCGTGGTCTATCTGGCGTTCTTCCTGCCCATGGCGATCACCCGCAGCGTGCTGTTGCGTTTCGCGCCATGGCTCGACATCGGCACCATATCGCTGCTGGTGACGATCGCCGGCGTCGCCGGACCGGTGATCCTGCACGCCATCGTGCTCAAGACCGGATGGGGAACATTCCTGTTCGAGCGGCCGCAATGGGCGCGGCTCGAGCCGGCTCCGGCGCGCGCCAAACCCGCCGCGCTCAGCCCGGCCGAATAGACCGCGGGCGGCGGTGGTCAGGCGGCCAGCGCCGCCATGATCCGCGCCCAGCTCTTCATGCCCTTGTGGAAGCTCGCCAGCTCGTATTTCTCGTTCGGCGAATGGATACGGTCGTCGGCATGGGCAAAGCCGATCAGCAGCGAATCCATGCCGAGCAGTTTCTGGAAATCGCCGACCACCGGAATCGAGCCGCCCATGGCGATGAGCGCGGTATCCTTGCCCCATTCGTCCTTCAGCGCCGCGGTCGCCTTCTTCAGTTCGGGAAGGGTGTAATCGAGGTGAATCGCCGGGCTGCCGCCATGTTCGTGGAATTCGGCGCGACAATCCGCCGGCAACCGGTCCGTGACGAAGCGGCGGAACGCCTTTCGGATCAACGCCGGATCCTGGTCGCCGACCAGGCGGAACGAGACCTTCGCGCTTGCCTTGGCGGGAATCACGGTCTTGAAGCCTTCGCCGGTATAGCCGCCTGTAATCCCGTTGACCTCAGCTGTCGGGCGCGCCCAGACCTGTTCCAGGGTCGTGCGGTCCTTTTCGCCGGAAGGAACCGAAAGCCCGACCGCGCCAAGGAATTCGACCTCGGAGAAGCCAAGGCCGTCCCACATCGCGCGAATTTCGTCCGGGGTCTCCGGCACGCCGTCATAAAAGCCGTCCAGCGTCACCGCGCCGCTGTCGTCGTGCAGATCGGCGAGAATCCGGGTCAGGACATGGATCGGGTTCGCCGCCGCCCCGCCGTAATAGCCCGAATGCAGATCGCGGCTGGCGGCGTGGATCGTCACTTCCTCGCCGACGAGGCCGCGCAGGCCGGTTGAAATGGCCGGTGTCGAATGGTCCCACATATTGGTGTCGCAGACGAGCGCCAGATCGGCCTTCAATTCCCCGGCATGGGCCTCCAGGAACGGCTTGAGCGAGGGCGATCCGGATTCTTCCTCGCCCTCGAAGAGGATCGTCACAGACAAGGGCAGGCCCCCCGTGACATGCTTGAATGCGCGCGCCGCCTCGACAAAGGTCATCAACTGGCCCTTGTCGTCCGATGAGCCGCGGCCCAGCATGCGCTTGCCGGCCTCGCCCTCGACAAGCTTCGGCTCGAAGGGCGGGTTCTCCCAGAGCGCCAGCGGATCGACCGGCTGCACATCGTAATGACCGTAGAACAGCACATGCGGCGCCCCTTGCGGCCCAGCGTGATGGGCCAGCACCATGGGATGGCCGGCAGTCGGGCAGACCCGCGCCTCAAATCCGATCGCCCGCAGATCGGCCGTCAGCCATTCGGCCGCCCTGGCGCAATCGCCGGCATAGGCCGGATCGGTGGAAATCGACGGGATGCGGAGCAGGGTGAAAAGCCGGTCGACGGCGTTGTCGATTTCGGCGTCGAGACGGTCGAGGACGGGCTGAAGCGTTGACATGCGGAATTCCCTTTGCGGCAATGGCGGCAACCTCCACCAGATGCCGCATCGAATCAAGCCGGCATGGAACATCCCGGGGCGGGCGAAAGCATGACGGCGGGTCGGCTCGGGATGCCAGCGCAAAGAAAAGGCCGCCTTCCGGGGAAGGCGGCGCACAAAAAGGTCAGAACTCCGGTTCAGGGAGGCACCGGACTGCCGCGGCCAGTCGGCGGGTGGGGGGGTCGGCCGCAGCAGTCCGTGTCATATCCGCAGCCAGGCACAAGTTGGGCTCCGCCTGGCGCGGGTTCCGGTTGACGGGGGACAGGTCTTCCGGAACAGGCCGTATCAATCGGCCACGACGCTTATTTGGGATGGGCATTGGGGCTGTTCAATGACAAAAGGCGATCAAGCAAGCGTGATGCGATTAAACTTTCGTAAGGATCGGAAGCGGGGATCGGGGCAATGGCACTGGCAAAGAAGCATGAATACACCGCGGCGATCCGCTGGACCGGCAATCGCGGAGAGGGCACCAGGGGCTACAAGGCCTATGACCGTAGCTGGAACGTGGCGACGCCAGACAAGCAGGTAATCCATTGCTCGAACGATCCGCTGCTGGGCGGCGATGCGGCGCGCCACAATCCTGAGGACCTGCTGCTTGCCTCGCTCTCTTCCTGCCACATGCTCTGGTATCTGCATTTGTGCGCCGTGGCGGGCGTCGTGGTGGAAGCCTATCGCGACGAGCCCCTGGGCATTGGCGAAGTGGCGCCGGACGGAAGCGGCCGCTTCCTTTCGGCGACCCTGCGCCCGAAGATCCGGATTTCAGCCGGGAGCGACTGGCGCAAGGCGCATGAAATCCACGGCGAGATCCACAAATACTGCTTCATCGCCCGCTCGGTAAGTTTCCCGGTGACGTGCGAACCTGAGATCGAGATTGGCAGCTGAGGCGGGCCGCCGGGCTCTTCAAGCCTTGCATTCGGCGGTCGCGTGGGCAATCGTCCGGCTCATACCGATTTCGCCAGTTTGGGCAGGACGCGCAGCATGAAGGCCGGTGACCATCTCTTTCTCGTCGACGGCTCGGCCTATATCTTCCGCGCCTATCACGCCCTGCCGCCGCTGACCCGCAAGTCCGACGGCCTGCCGGTCGGCGCCGTTGCCGGGTTCTGCAACATGCTGTGGAAGCTGGTGCGCGAGGCGCGCGACACCGAGGTGGGCGTCACGCCCACCCATTTCGCGGTGATTTTCGACTATTCGTCCAAGACCTTCCGGAACGAGATCTATCCGCAATACAAGGCGCACCGGCCGGAGCCGCCGGAGGATCTGCGCCCGCAATTCTCGCTGATTCGCGAGGCGACCCGCGCCTTCGACCTGCCTTGCATCGAGATGGACGGCTATGAGGCCGACGACATCATCGCCACCTATGCGCGGCTGGCGCGCGAGGCGGGCGGCGATGTGACCATCATCTCCTCCGACAAGGACCTGATGCAGCTCGTCGGCCCCAATGTCATTCTTTACGACCAGATGAAGGATCGCCGGCTGGGGGTGGCCGAGGTCATCGAGAAATGGGGCGTCCCGCCCGAGAAAATGATCGAATTGCAGGCGCTGACCGGCGATTCCACGGACAATGTTCCGGGCATACCCGGCATCGGGCCGAAGACGGCGGCGCAATTGCTGGAGGAATATGGCGATCTGGAAACGCTGCTCGCCCGCGCCGGCGAGATCAAGCAGAACAAGCGCCGCGAAAACATACTCGCCAATGCCGACCTGGCGCGCATCTCGCGCAAGCTGGTGACCCTGCTCGACGACGTGCCGGTCGCCGAGCCGCTGGACAGCCTCAGGCTGCAGCCGCAGGACGGACCGAAGCTGATCGCCTACCTCAAGGCGATGGAGTTCAATACCCTGACCCGGCGCGTCGCCGAGGCCACCCATACCGAGGCGGCGGAGGTCGAGCCGGCGTCGGTTAACCCGGAGGACGCGCCGCGCGGGCCGGATCTCGATCCCCAGTCCGAAGGCGCGGACGACCCTTCCGCCGACAACACGCCTGCCGCGCTCGCCGAGGCGCGCCGGCAGGCGGCGGCAAGCGCGGCTTTCGACCTCGACGCCTATGAAACCGTGCGCGACGAGGCGGCGCTCGCCGCCTGGATCGAGGCGATTCGCGAAGCCGGGCTTTGCGCCATCGACACCGAGACGACCTCCCTCGACCCGATGCAGGCCGATCTCGTCGGCGTGTCGCTGTCGGTCGCCGAGGGCAAGGCCTGCTACATCCCGGTCGGCCATCGCGAGGGCGAGGGCGACCTGCTCGGCGGCGGGCAGGTGGCGGATCAATTGTCCGAATCGCAGGTGCTCGACGCGCTTCGCGGCGTGCTGGAGGACCCGTCGATCCTCAAGATCGGCCAGAACATGAAATATGACTGGCTGATCTTCGCCCGGCGCGGCATCGAGATCGTCTCGGTCGACGACACGATGCTGATGTCCTATGTGCTCGACGCCGGCAGGGGCGGGCACGGCATGGACGAATTGTCCGAGCGCTGGCTCGGACACACCTGCATCTCGTTCAAGGATGTCGCCGGGTCCGGGCGCAATCTCGTCACCTTCGACAAGGTGCCGATCGACAAGGCGACGCGCTATGCCGCCGAGGACGCCGACGTGACCCTGCGCCTGTGGCGCGTGCTCAAGCCGCGGCTGGCGGCGGATCGCCTGGTGCGGGTGTATGAGCGGCTCGAACGCCCGCTGGTCACGGTGATCGCCCGGATGGAGCAGCGCGGGATCGCGGTCGACCGGCAGATCCTGTCGCGGCTTTCCGGCGAACTGGCGCAATCGGCCGCCGCGATCGAGGACGAGATCTACGAACTGGCCGGCGAGCGCTTCAACATCGGTTCGCCCAAGCAGCTCGGCGATATCCTGTTCGGCAAGATGGGCCTGCCGGGCGCCAAGAAGACCAAGACCGGGCAATGGTCGACCTCGGCGCAGGTGCTGGACGATCTGGCCGCCGAGGGCCTGCCTTTGCCGCGCCGCATCGTCGACTGGCGGCAGCTGACCAAGCTGAAATCGACCTATACCGACGCCTTGCCCAATTTCATCCATCCCCAGACGAAGCGCGTTCACACGTCCTACGCGATGGATGAAATTGGGCAAGGCGTCGGTATAG
>JAUIBM010000224.1 GCA_030428345.1 Alphaproteobacteria bacterium
ACGGTGACGGTCATTCCATCGCCGGTGAAGCGCTGCGCGACCGCCTGCAGGTTCTTCACCGTGGCGCGCACATTGGCGTCCTTGACCGCGCTCGGCTTCACATAGACGACGATGACCGCCGAGCCGCTCTTCGCATTCAGCAATGAACGCGAATTGGGGATTTCCTTGCCGATGCGCTCCAGCGCCGCGGCAACCTCCTCGTCGCTGTCGAACTGCGCGGGCAGCGCGGAGCGCCATCCGCCCGCGGCCGGGTTGTACTGGACCAGGGAAAACAGCGACAGGACGCTTTCGACCGTATCTTCGAACTGGAATTCGAAATGCAGGTCGCGATAGCGTTCGATGCCAGCGACGGTGGCCAGATTATCCGCCCGCACCAGCACCACCGCGTCGTTGTTGAAATTGCGGAACGTGCTCAGAAGCCGGTCGTAATCGGCGAGTTCCTGTGAGCCGTCGCGCAGGATATCGACATTGGCGCCGGAAAATCCGAGCCGGGTAAGTCCGAAGAGGGCGAGCAGCGAAACGCATGCGACAAGCGCCAGAGCCACAAGTGGCCGGCGCAACACCGCCAATCCCAATCGTTCTACGCCAAACCCGCTCAGCACAACGCCGACTCCCCCGGTTCGCGCGGGAGAATGGCAAGAACACACCCCAAAGGGCAAGTATCGAAAGCCGATGCGGCCGGCTATCGACCGTTTTTCAACCGCGACAAGTCGAAGCGATCCATCTCCGCGGCGAGCTCGGCGAGCCCCTTCGCCGCTCTTTCGATCATGATTCGCCCCTTTTCAGCGTCGCCGCGCGTTGCGTCGCCCACCGCGCCGGCCGGGTTGAGATCCTGCATCTTCCAGCCGAAGGCGTGCCGGCCATAGGCGCGGAGCCAGACATTTTCCCGCGCCAGCCTTTCCTGCTGGCTGGCATGGCGCATCAGGTGCTCGCGCCGCACCAGATCGGGACGCAGCGCCAGGATGACAGAGGTTTCCAGCGCCCCCGCATGAATGCCGAGCGCGATCTCCTCCGGATCGAACAGCCCGTCGGCCGCGCCGAAACGCGTCCAGCTCGTTGCGACGCAGAACATGTCGTGTCGCACCCTCAGCTCGGTCGCCACAATGGTCATCAGCGGGGAATTGCCGCCATGCGCGTTCAGCAACATCAGCTTGCGGATGCCCCGGGAAGCAAGGTCGGCGCCGATCCCGATCCACCGCTCGACCGCTTCGTCCCACGCAAGCGAGCGCGTACCGGCATAATCCAGATGCTCGGGCGAATAGCCGACCGCCTCGACCGGCAGGATTATCAGCGGCAGATCGGCAGGCGCCGTCTTCGCCAGCGCATCGGCCATCGCTCCGGCGATGATGGCGTCGGTCTCAGCCGGCAGATGCGGCCCGTGCTGCTCCGTCGCCCCGAGTGGCAGAACGGCTATGCTGCGCGAAGCCTCTTCCATCCGAGTCATCTCAGGCGCCGGCCAGAAGCCGCGAGGCGGCGCCATGCTCGGCGCGCAGCCTGGCGATGTCCAGACCGACCGGGATGCCATCCTCGACACGCCATTGTCCGGCGATCATCACCCGGTCGGCGCGGTGCGCGCCGCACAGCACCAGGGCGGCCAGCGGATCGCCGGCGCCGGAGAAGCGCAATTCCTCCAGCGAATACAGGGCGAGATCGGCCTGCATGCCGACGGCGATGCGACCCAGATCAGCGCGTCCCAGCAGGCGCGCCGAGCCTTCGCTCGCCCAGCGAAGAGCGTCCAGATGCGTGACGCGCGCCGCACCGTAGCGCAGCCGGCCAAGCATCAGCGCGTGTCGAACGCCCTCCATCAGATTGGAATTGTCGTTGGAGGCCGATCCGTCGACGCCGAGGCCCACCGGGCTCCCGGCCGCCTCCAGTTCCAACGTGCGGCACTGTCCGGAAGCCAGCACCATGTTGGAGGTCGGACAATGGCACACGCCAACGCCGTGCCGGCCGAGCCTTTCGATCTCGCCGTAGTCGAAATGGATGCCATGCGCCAGCCATGTCGTGTCGCCCAGCCAGCCGCACTCCTCCAGGTACTCGACCGGGCGGCAGGAGAATTTCTCGACGCAATAGGCGTCCTCGTCATGCGTCTCGCCCAGATGGGTGTGCAGCCGGCAGCCGCATTTGCGGGCCAAGGCCGCGCTCTCCTTCATCAATCTCGTGGTGACCGAGAAGGGCGAACAGGGCGCCAGCGCGACCTGCCGCATCGAGCCTTGCGAGCCGTCGTGATGGCGCGCGATCACCGCCTCGCAATCGGCCAGGATCGCATCCGTGTCCTGCACCACGCTGTCGGGCGGCAATCCGCCATCCTTCCGCGACAGGTCCATCGAGCCGCGATTTAGGGTGATGCGCATGCCCAGCGCCGCCGCCTCCTCGGCCTGGATGTCCATCGCATCGTCCAGCCCGCCCGGATAGAGATAGTGATGATCGCTCGTTGTCGTGCAGCCGCTCATCAGCAGTTCGCATAACGCCAGTCGCGTCGCCAGCCGGAAGCTTTCCGGCGTAACCGCCCTTGCCCAGATCGGATAAAGCGCCGTGAGCCAGTCGAACAACTCCTTGTTGATCGCGGCGGGATGGGCGCGCGTCAGCGTCTGGTAGAAATGGTGATGCGTGTTCACCAGACCCGGCAGCACGACATGGGCCGAACAGTCGAACACCGTGTCGACGGGCTCGCGCGGGGAGTCGCCGGTGGCGACCAGTTCCGCAATCCTCCGCCCTTGCACGACGATGCCGCCGCCGGCGCCCTCGCACAGCATGGCCAGCGGATTCTTCAGCCAGATTCGCGCTTCGGTCATCGTTCCGCAACTTCCCTTTTTGCTTGCCTGTTAGTCGGCAAATCGGCGCAAAGCACAATAACGTTTTGACATTTGCCGGCAAACCACAATAATTTCATGCATGTTCGGAATGCCATCGCCGGGGGAGACATGGCGAAGGAAACTGATCTTACGGGAAAACTCATTTACGCGGCGCGGCTGTGCCGTTCCTTGCGCGCCCGACTGCTGCTCGAGAACGGATTATATGCCGGCCAGGATGTCCTGCTCAAGAGTCTGGCCGCCAATGACGGGCAGACCATGGGCTCGCTCGCCGGCAATCTGGGCGTGCGCCCGCCCACCGTCACCAAGATGGTGACGCGCATGGAAACGCAGAACTTCGTCCAGCGCCGCAATTCCGGCTTCGACAACCGCATGAATCTGGTCTTCATCACTGAAGCCGGCGAAGCCTTGCTGGAGAAGGTGGACTCGATCTGGGAGAAGGCCGAACGCGCCGCCTTCGAGGACCTGAAGGACAAGGAGACAAAGCGGCTTCACAAGATTCTGGACAAGATATCGGCCCGTCTGGAAGAACATGCAGAGGCTGGCGAATTGTGAGGAAGGCCTCTCGCCGCCAATGGCGGCGGCAGTGGGGCTTGCGCTGGCAAGGCGTCGTGTCATAAGGGGCCAATCGCCGAGAGGGACCTAAGCTGGCTACCAAGACGACGCTATCAACCATTGCCGACAGCCTTGGCGTTTCCACCGCGACCGTTTCGCTCGCCCTTCGCGACAGCCCGCTTGTCGCGGAGACGACACGGGAGCGGATCAAGAAGAAGGCGGTGGAGATGGGCTACATCTACAACCGCCGCGCCGCCAGCCTGCGAACCTCGCGCTCCGGCATTATCGGGGTTGTCGTTCACGACATCATGAACCCGTTCTTCGCCGAGATCCTGAAGGCGATCGAGGAGGAACTGGGGCATTCCCGGCGCACCTTCCTGTTGTGCAACCACCATGACGACATCGCCATCCAGACCGATTTCATCGACACGCTGCTGCAATTCGGCGCCGACGGGGTGATCCTGTCGCCGGCCATCGGCACCACGGGCGCCGCGATCGACGCCATCGAGAAGAACGGGCTTCCGGTCGTGATGATCGCGCGCTGGGTCGAGGAGAACTCCGCGCCGGTTTTCCGCGGGGACGACCGGCAGGGCATCCACATGGCGACGCAATATCTGATCGGGTTGGGCCATCGCGACATCGCCTTCATCGGCGGCCGGCGCGAGACCTCCACCGGCCGCGACCGGCGCCAGGGATATCTGAACGCCTTGCAGGAAGCCGGGATCGCCGCCGATCCGGCCATGCAGATCGGCTCGGAAGCGACGCGCAAGGCCGGCTATGACAGCCTGCGCGCGATGTTCGCCTCCGGTCTGCGCCCTTCCGGCATCGTCTGCTTCAACGATCTGGTGGCGATCGGCGTTCTCAGCGGGCTGCGCTCCATCGGCCTTGAGCCGGGCCGCGACATCGCCGTCACGGGTTATGACGATATCTCGGAAGCCGAAATCGCCGCGCCTGCGCTGACGACCGTCTGGAACGGCCAGCAGGAGGTCGGTCGGCTTGCCGCGCGCGCCATGATCGCGACAATCTCCGGCGAGAAGGTCCCGCGCGAAAAGGTCCTGATCGCACCGCAACTGCGCATCCGCGAATCGACCTGCCCGCCAAAAGAGGCCTGACGCGGGCCCTCGCCGATGAAGATCGCCAGGAACGGGCCTATCGAGCGGCGGCGATCATTTCGCCCAGTCTTTGCTTCTGGCGGCCCTCGGCGTCGAAATTGTCCGCATTGAGCCATGCCTCATAGCCCGCGCGCAGCGCCGGCCAGTCCCGATCGATCATCGAGAACCAGGCGGTGTCGCGATTTTCGCCCTTCACCACCATATGCTGCCTGAACACGCCTTCGAACTGGAAACCGAAGCGCAGCGCCGCCCGCTTGGACGGCTCGTTGCGATCGTTGCACTTCCATTCGAAGCGGCGGTAGCCCAGATCGTCGAAAACGTGGCGGGCAAAGAGATAGAGCGCCTCGGTGGCCGCCGTCGTGCCGGCGACGCCCGGATTCCACAGGATGTTGCCGATCTCGATGACGCCATTGGCGGCGTCGATCCGCATCAGCGTCTGCCGGCCGCAGACCTTGCCGCTCGCCTTGTCGATGACGGCATAGAACAATGGATCGGCGCTCGAGGCCGCCTGCTGCAGCCAGGTCTCGAAGCGCTCGCGATCGCCCGTTCCGGTCTCGCCGAGATAGAGGAAACGCTCCTCCGCGCCTGGCTGGTTGGACGTCTCGAACAGCGCCTGACCATGCCGCGCCGGGTCGAGGCGTTCCAGCAGGACGGTCCGTCCCTCGAACCGGTCGGCCGTCGGCCGGGCGCAACCCTTCCAGTTTTTCAGATCCATTGCCGCCCGATGCCCCGATTTTTCCAGCGAGTTGACGCCAGAGATTGCCAAATGCGAGCGACATTGCCAGACAGGAACATCGCTTTGCAACGGGAATGCCGCTCATGTTGAGAACCATCGAAGCTTTCAGCCGGATTGGCGAGGAGAACGCCTTTGCCGTTCTGGCGCGCGCCACCGCACTTGCCGCCCAGGGCCGGGACGTGATCAATCTCGGCATCGGCCAACCCGATTTCCCCACGCCCGACCACATCGTAGAGGCGGCGATAAAGGCGCTGCGCGACGGCCATCACGGCTATACGCCGGCGACCGGAGTTCCCGCCCTCCGCGAGGCGGTGGTCCGGCGCACCCTCACGACCACCGGCGTGGAGGTCTCGCCGGACAATGTCATCATCGTCCCGGGGGGCAAGGTGACCATGTTCGCCGCGATCCTGATGTTCGGCGAGCCGGGCGTCGAGATCATGTACCCCGACCCCGGCTTCCCGATCTACCGCTCGATGATCGAGTTCACCGGCGCCACCCC
>JAUIBM010000225.1 GCA_030428345.1 Alphaproteobacteria bacterium
GACCGGCGCAGCGGAGAGGTCAATATCGGCATCGACGAGCGCGTTTCGAAGATCGATGAGATCCTCAACGAGCGCGCCGCGTCCATGCGCCAGACCATCGAGCAGCAGATGGTGGCCCTGGTCGGCCAGTTCGACGAGCGTGCGGCGACCCTCAAGAGCCTGATGGAAGACCGCTCGCACATGATGGTCTCCGAGATCGACGGCCGAAACTCCGACATGGTCGCCTCGCTCGAGGAGAAGATCTACCAGCTGTCCCAGGAACTGGAGAGCCGGCGCAACGTGCTCATCAGCGATCTGGCCGAGCATTTGCGGGCGACGGGAGCCGCGATCGACGAGAAGACGGGACGCCTTGGCGAGATCCTGTCGGAACGCGCCGCGGCGATCGACACCCTGCTCGACAGCGGCCTCGGCCAGTCGCAGCGCAATCTCGACGAGAGCACCGCCGAATTCAACCGGGTGCTGTCGGAGCGCGTCAGCGAACTGAACGAGATCATGGAGACCCAGGCGCGGCCCGTCGTCGAGGCCATTCACAGCCGCGGCGAAGCGGTCGCCCAGAAGCTCGGCGCGCTGCACAAGTCGCTCACGACCGACCTTGTGGAACTGCTCCAGGACCTCAACGGCACGTCTTCCTCGTTGCAGGAAATGCTGGAGAACACCGGCTCGAACATGGCCGATCTGCAGCAGGCCCTCACCACGCAGACCAGCGAGTTCGTGCAGGCAGTCGACCGTGCGAACCGCGACGTGGAGACCTCCACCCACTCCGCGCAGGACGCACAGGCCAAGCTCAGCGACGCCACTGGCGGCCTGATGGACAGCATCGGCAGCATTGCCGAGCGCTTCGAGGAACAGGGCAGCATGCTGCAGCAGGCAACCCGCCTGATCGATGCGGCCCAGATCAACCTCGCCGCGACGCTCGAGGACAAGCAGGAAGCGCTGCATGCCCTCGCCAACGGCCTCGCCGAGCGCACTGCGGAAATCGAGAAGACCATGAGCGCCTTTGGCGAGATGTCGTCCAGGGCAATGGCCGAACTGAGCTCGAAGTCGCGCGATGTCGGCGAGAACATTTCCGCGGAAGTGGGTTCGGCGATCGAGCAGGCGACGTCCCGCTTCGCCCAGTCGGTCGAGGAAATGCGCCAGGCGGCAGCCCAGGTCCAGCGCGATCTGGAGGAAACCCGCGCCCAGATGCGTCGCGGCGTCATGGAGCTTCCCGACGAGACGCGCGAGAGCGCGGATGCGATGCGTCGCGTCGTCTCCGACCAGATCGCCGCGCTCAAGGATCTGTCGGAAATCGTCGTGCGCTCGGGCAAGGTGCTCGACACCGCGCCGGCCTCCATCGCCCAGCAGCCGCGTGCGGTTGCCGTTGGCGGCGGCGGTGGAGCGCCCTTCCCCCGTCCGGTTCCGCGCGCGAGCGCCGAGCCGGCGGCCCGGCCCATGCCGTCCTCCCTGCCGGCGGACGCACGGCCGGTAACCAGCATCGGCCCGCGTGACGGCTCTCCCTCGGCGCGTGCGCCGCATGGCGGGCGTGACGCGCTCGGTTCGGGACCCGCGCCCCGCGCGCCGTCGCGCGAACAGGCGGCCAATGATGGCGGCTGGGTCGGAGATCTGATGCGTCGCGCCACGCAGGACGGTGACAAGGCGCGTGGCGGCAAGACCCCGCAGAATGTCGTGGACAGCCTGAACTCGCTGTCGATGGACATTGCCCGGGCGATCGACCACAACGCCTTTGTCGACCTTTGGGACCGCTACCAGAAGGGCGAGCGCAACGTCTTCACACGCAAGCTCTACACGATGCAGGGCGAGCAGACCTTCGACGAGATCCGGTCGAAATACGCCCGCGAGCCGGAATTCCGCAAGGCGGTCGACCGCTATGTGTCGGATTTCGAGAAGCTGCTACAGGACGTCTCGCGCAATGACCGCGACAAGGTCATGACGCAGACCTACCTCACCTCCGACACCGGCAAGGTCTACACCATGCTGGCCCATGCAGCGGGGCGCTTCCCCAGCCGGTAAGACCGGCTCGAAAGGCCTGACAGACAAGACCCGGCTGCTCGCAGCCGGGTTTTTTTGTTGCCGGTGGCGTGGCGGCGCGAGCCACGCTGGCCGCATTGCGCGATCCGGGGACCCACCCCTCAGCGGGGCGCATCGGGCCGGGAGCGACAATTCACCAACCGCCCCGGACAGGAGCGCCCTGCCCGCCGCGCGCGTTGACGCGCGCGGGCAGAAGCAAGCGGGGCAAGCAGGGCGACGGGCAATAGAAAAACCCGGCCATCTTCATGGCCGGGTTTCGGGATGTCAAACCGGTGAGCCGCGCTTGCGGCGAGGTCAGGCGGCTTTCACACCCGGCCGGAAAGGGCCGGGCGCGAGGATCACGCCTCGTCCTGGTCGTCGTCCTCTTCCAGTTCCTCCGGGGTCACCGAACGATCGGTAACCTTGGCCTTGGAAACGATGTAGTCGACAACCTTGTCCTCGTAGAGCGGCGCACGAAGGCCCGCTACCGCATCGGGATGCTCGCGGAAATAGTTGAAGACCTGCTGCTCTTGTCCGGGGAACCGGCGCACCTGATCGTATACGGCGCGCTGAAGCTCTTCCTCGGTAACCTGGACATCGGCCTTCTCGCCGATATCGGCCAGGACGAGCCCAAGGCGAACACGGCGCTCGGCCAGGGTGCGGTATTCCTCCCTCGCCTTCTCCTCGGTCGTGTCCTCGTCCTCGAAGGTCTTGCCGGCGCGCTCCAGTTCGACGGTCACCTGGCTCCAGATGTTCTCGAATTCCTGCTCGACCATCTTGGCCGGCAGTTCGAACGAGGTCATCGCGTCCAGCTTGTCCAGCACCTGGCGCTTGACCTTGGCGCGGGTAAACGAGCCGTAGCGGCTTTCGATCTGGCCGCGAACCGCCTCGCGCAGCTTGTCGGCGCTCTCGACGCCGAGCTGGCGGGCCAGTTCGTCGTCGATGGTGAGTTCGCCCGGCGCCTCGACCAGCTTGACCGTGACGTCGAAGACGGCTTCCTTGCCGGCCAGGTGCTCGGCTTGGTAATCCTCGGGAAAGGTGACGGTGACCTTGCGATTGTCGCCGGCCACGGCGCCCTCGAGTTGCTCCTCGAAGCCGGGAATGAACCGGCCGGAACCCAGCGTCAGCTGCGAGTCGGTGTCCGTGCCACCCTCGAAGGCCACGCCATCCAGCGAACCGGCATAGTCGATGGTCAGGCGGTCGCCCTTCTCGGCCGCACCTTCGCGCGGGCTGAAGCTGCGTGCGCTTTCCGCGACCTGCAGAACCTGCGCGTCCACAATTTCCGGCGTTGCCTCGGCCACCGGACGATCGATTTCGATCGACTCAATGTCCGGCGCGGGGAATTCGGGCAGCACTTCATAGGCCACCGTGAATTCGAAATCGGCGTCGCCGGTCAGGATGGCGTCCGCTTCCTTCTCGTCTTCGGTCATGGCGATATCGGGCTTCTGCGCTGCGCGCTCGCCACGTTCGACCAGAACCTCGCCGGTGCGAGAATTGATCAGATCGTTCACGATCTCGGCCATGGCCTGGCGGCCATAGACGCGCTTGAGATGCGCGATCGGCACCTTGCCCTTGCGGAATCCCTTGAGATTCACCTGATTCTTGAGCTCAGACAGCCGATCGTCCAGGCGGGACATCATGTCCGTCCTGGGTACGGTGATCTTCAACTCGCGCTTTAGGCCGTCACGACCCGTCTCAACTACCTGCATCTTGCACCCTGCGTTGTCTCGTCAAACCGTTGCACCCTGCGGCGGGCAGCCATCATCGAAAGGGCCTGCGACGGGTAGGCTGAAGGCCGCGATGGTGCGGGTAGAGAGACTTGAACTCCCACGCCTTTCGGCACCAGAACCTAAATCTGGCGTGTCTACCAATTTCACCATACCCGCGTCGCGCCTCCAAACGAAGGTTCGGAAGCGCACTTCGCGGCGCTCTATAGCACCGCGTTACCGGCCGTCAAAGGGCCGCGTGACAAAAAACAGCCGGACCGGCGCTTTCCTCGAATTATCCCCTGCCGGCAGTCGCAATCGGCCTTGCCGCTCAAAATTGATCATAACGTAATGCACATTTGCCGAACGAACCGCTAGATTGCGCAAACTCGAGGAATTGGAGACCGGAACATGCCCAGCGCGAGGCAGGACAAGGGGGCGGCGGCAGCCGCCGAACGCAAGGCCGCTCGCCGTGTCTTCAGCCTGCGCTTCATTCTCGCCGCGACCTTCGGCACGCTGGTCGCCATCTCGGTTGGAGCGGTACTCACCATTTCGGTGCTTGCCAATTTCGCCAACACCTATTCCCTGCTCAATGAGCGCGCGGTGCAGTTGCTCAACGGCATGGAAGGGGCGATCCGCAAGGAGACGTCGCAGGCCGCGTCCGCCGTCACGGCGATTGCGGAACTTTATGGCGGCGGGGCCTTCCAGATCGGCGACGCGCCGTCCATAGACCGCATCGCCAGGACGATCCTGCTTTCCAACAATGTCGTCGAGGGCGTCTTCGTGTTCGACCTGCAGGGAAAGCCCGTCGCGCTGCTGCGCGGGCCGGACGGCGTCATCGCATCGCCCAGTTCGGCCCTCCTCACGGAAAGCGCGATCTCGGCCATGAATATCGGACCCGTTCGGGTTTCGGGAAAGCCGGTCTGGGGCCAGCCGGTCGAAATCGGCAATGTGCTCTATCACGTCGTTTCCCAATCGCTGGTGCGCGATGGCGCCATCGAGGGAGTCGTCGTTGCAGCCATCGGCCGAAACACCATGAATCGCGTGGTGTCTGAGATCGGAAAGTCAAACGCCACGGTGGCATTCGTCCTGAACGGGGCCAATGAGGTGATCGCCAATTCCCGCGTCACCCAACCGTTCAATCTGAGCCAGGCGATTCCGATCGACCGGTTTCCCGACCCGGCGCTCGCCGAGTTTCCGCGGGCGACGCGCTCGGACGAGTTCCGCACCGCGGAGGCGGAAGGAATCGACGTCTACAACTCCAGCGGCAGATCGGGCTATGTCTTCATCACCAAGCAATTGCCCGGCTACGCGCAGCAGCCCTACACGCTGGGTGCGTATTTCCGCAAAGCCGATATCGGCGCGGAGATCTTCCGCACGGTTGCCTCGATGATTGCCGGCATCGCATTCCTGGTCCTGGCGGTCGCGGCCGCGATCTGGCTGGGCCGCTCGATCTCGCGGCCGATGCTCGCAATCTCCGACACGGCGGAGTCGTTGTCCAAGTTCGAACTGGAGGCGATCGACCCCCTGCCCCGCTCGCGCATCCTTGAGATCGACCGTCAGGCAAATGCCTTGAACCGCATGACCCTGGCGATGCTCGAATTCTCGCGCTACGTCCCGCGTCCCCTCGTCGCCCGCCTGATCCGCACCGGCGCCGCCGAAGAGGAAACGGTGGAACGCGAGGTCACGATCCTGTTTACCGACATCGTCGGCTTCACCAGCCTGTCGGAGCGCCTCAACGCATCCCAGACGGCGGAATTCCTCAACGATCATTTCAACGAGGTCTGCAGCCACATCGAAAATCTGGGCGGCACAGTCGACAAGTTCATGGGCGACAGTGTCATGGCTTTCTGGGGCGCGCCGGAGCGCGATCCCGATCATGCCCGCCACGGCGTGCAGGCGGCCCGGGAAATTGCCGAGGCGATCGCCCGAGGCAATGTCGCGCGCCGTCTTTCGGGCCAAAGCGCCATCCGCCTGCGCA
>JAUIBM010000226.1 GCA_030428345.1 Alphaproteobacteria bacterium
CGCTCTTCGATGAGGCGTCGATCGACAGTATTGCGGTGCGCCTTCTTAGGCTTCATAAGCACAGTGCCGTCGGCCTGCTTCTCCGGCACCAAATCCTTATAGATCAAGGCCCCTTCCGACCCCGCGGGGAACTCATTCCAGAGTACCTGCTTGCAAAGCAAAAGAACGCCCGCGTAGAGGTTTCGGATTGCGGAGAGCAAGCGGCGCTCATCGTCGGCCTCAAAGTCTTCCACGCCCAATTCGATGGACAGAACAGCATTTTCTAGCAGTTCTTTCATGTTCAGTAGTACTCTCGGATGTAGCCGTAGGCCCGTTCGAAAAGCTCGGCGTCCTGGTGCAGTTTGTACTTGAAGAGGGTCTGACGAAGCGCCTTCTTCACCTCCCGCTCCCCAGCATGCGTAGCCTGCCAGCCATCGAAGCGCACCGCGCGGACGATTTCGTCGATGTCGTCTACGACGCGTTTGACCATGATCGGCGTTTCGCCATTCCTTGCGTCCTCGAAGAGCTCGGTGAGAGCAGCTTTGCCGCGGTCGATGTCTTCTTCGACCGGGGTCTCGCGCTCCATTTTCACAACGTCCTTGGCGAGTTCCAGCAACTCTTTGAGGAAGTCGATGCTGAGCAGGAGCCCTTGCTGGTGGCGGTTCTTGAGGTCTTCCAGACGCTCGGCCAATGCCTTGTACTGGGGATTACCGGTGTGTTTGCGCAACCGCCCTGTCAGTTTGACGGAGATTTCTTTGGCTTTCTTCTCAGGGTCCGGGTTGCCGAGAACGGCCTCGAGCAACTCCGCGTCCATCACCAGGGTGTCGAGGTCGTCTCGTACCGCGTCGACGTGGACGTTCTCGTGGATTAACTCGATGGTCTTGGCGCCCAGCCGATGCCAGAGCAGCCGCCCCGTTCCCGAAGACGGCTTGAGCGACTCATAGACCTGCGCCAGCCAGCGATAGTCCTGCTCGTGGGGCGTCAAAACTGGGTCCGGCGAAAGCGCCTCCCAGATGCGGCTGAGGACGCTGAAATCCGATGCGAAGGCGTCACGGCGTTCGTCGTTCGGCAGACAATCTTGCGCAGCGATCAGGCCCTCATAGCCGGTGAGTGTTCGGTCCACACCGGCGAAGTACTCGAGGCACTTCTGGATCGCCGACGGCAGCATCGCGGCCAGTTCGGCGATGTTGGACACGGCCTTCTGGACGCCTTTCTCGTCGAATTTCAGGGCCTGCGCGACGTCGTCAAAGATCCCGACGTAGTCGACAATCAGCCCATGGGTTTTCTGCACGCTGTAGGGGCGGTTCGTCCGACAAATTGCCTGCAACAGCGTGTGTTCACGCAGCGGCTTGTCCAGGTACATCGTCTGCAGGATCGGGGCATCGAAGCCGGTGAGCAACTTTGATGTCACAATGATGATTTTCAGCGGGTCCTTTGGGTCGCGGAAACGGTCGAGAAGCTTTTCTTCGGCATCCCGGTCGCGCCGGTAGGCGGCATATTCCTCCTCGCCGCTGTTGACCGACATGACGATGTCGGAGGTTTCCGGTGGCAGGTGCTTGTCGAGTTCTTGCTTGTAGAGAAGGCAGCTCTCGCGGTCGAAGGTCACCACCTGAGCCCCGAAACCGTTCGGCTGCACCTTCGTCTGGAAATGCTGCGCGATGTCGGCGCAAATCGCACTGATGCGTTCAGGCGCTTTCACCAGGATCGACATCTTCGCGGCGGCACGGCCGAGCTTGTCCCTGTCCTCGTCTGTGAGGCCCTCGGTCAGCTCGGCATAAGCCGCCTCGATCGCCTGCTGGTCGATGTGCAGGTCCACCAAGCGCGGCTCGAAGTGCAGTTCCTTCGTCGCTCCGTCACGGATCGAGTCGTTGAGCCCGTAGCGGCTCATGTAGCCGTTCTCGTCAATCTCCGAACCGAAGGCGTAGAAGGTGTTGCGGTTGGCGCGGTTGATAGGCGTTCCCGTCAGCCCGAACAGGAATGCGTTCGGCAGCGCCTCGCGCATCTTCCGGCCGAGGTCGCCTTCCTGCGTCCGGTGTGCCTCATCGACCATGACGATGATGTTGTCGCGGTCGTTCAGCACGCCGTCCGCCTCGGCGAACTTGTGGATTGTGGTGATGACGACCTTGCGCACGTCCTTGGCCAGCAGGTCGGACAGCTCCTTGCGGCTGTCGGTGCGCACCAAGTTGGCCATGTCGGCGGCGTAGAATGTACCGGCGATCTGGCTGTCGAGGTCGATGCGGTCGACCACCACCAACACCGTGGGGTTCTTCAACGCCGGGTGCAGACGCAGCTTCTTTGATGCGAACAGCATCAGCAGCGATTTTCCGGAGCCCTGGAAGTGCCAGATCAGCCCCTTGCGCACCTGTCCGGCGACGACCCGCTCAACGATCTTGTTGACGCCTTCGACCTGCTGGTAGCGGGCGATGATCTTGATGCGCTGCTTGCCCTTCTGCGTGGCGAAGGCGGTGAAGTTGGCGAGCAGGTCGAGCACCATCGCTGGGCGCAGCATGTCGGTGACGGCCTTCTCAACCTCTCCCATCGATTGCAGAACATCGTCATCCGTGCGCCATGGGCCCCAGAGATCGACGGGCATCCGGACGGAGCCGTAGCGGTATTCCTTCCCCTCGGTGGCGACCGAGAAGACATTCGGCACGAACAGCTCCGGCACGTTCTGCTCGTAATCGTCATGGACCTGGAGCGCGCCATCAAGCCAGCTCTGGCTGGAGCGGACTGGTGTCTTGGCCTCGATCAGGACGAGCGGCAGGCCGTTGACCAGCATCATCAGGTCTGGGCGTTTCTCGGTCTTGCCGGCGCGGAAGGTGAACTGCTGGGTGACGACAAAGCTGTTATTCTCAATGTCGTCGAAGTCGATCAGGCGGATGGTGACGTGCTGGCCGTCCGCGCCGAAGGGCATGGAGCGTTCGCCGAGCATCCAGGCGGCGAATTCCTCGTTGGCCTTCACCAGCCCGTCCGAGCGCGCGCTCATGACGATGGCGCGCAGGCGATAGAGCACGTCGTCCACGCGGGACGGGTTGGCGGCGATGTCGGGGTTCAGGCGGATCAGGGCGTCGCGCAGATACGGCTCGACCAGCGCCTCCTGCGACTGGCGCGGCAGGGCGGCAGGGCCGACGAAATGCCAGCCGAGGCCGGAGATCGCACCGCCCTGCCGGGCGAGGCCGGGCGCGACGGCGGGTGAACTGGTGCTGCCCGCGAGGCGGTCACGGATGAAGGCTTCGACGGTGTTGGCTTCGTTGAAGCTCATAGCCAGCAAGCCTCCAAAACCTTGTCGGCCAGTTTGCGATAGACATGCTGGAAGCTATCGCGCCGATGCTCCGCGGCAATACGCTGGGTTTCAAGTGCCGCGATTTCGGCGACTACTTCTTTCTGCTCATCAATGCTTGGAATCCAAACCGGAAATTCAGCGATGAGCTTTGTGTTCAGCGCATGTTGATTTGTGCCGTGACTCCAATGACGAAGTGGCTCGTAGCATGCTTCGAGCTGATGGAAGAGAAACGCGGGCACCACCATTTCACCGGGTGTAACGGCGCCGAAGTTCTGGTTGATGGTTGCGTCGATCCTGAGTAGCGCCGCCTTTCCTCGGGTTGTTCCTTCACCGATCATTGCCACAAGCGTTGATCCCTTCGGGATGATCCGTAAAGAGCACTTTTTTAAGGCTAGCTCCGTGATGCACTCGTCTGCGAATTCGATGTACCGTTCGTTGACTTTTCCTGTCGGCAACCACGGCACTTCGCCTTGCCAGAAGTCGGGATTCTTTCGGCTGGGAGTTGTTCCATTCCGGACACTGGCGACTTCGCCAATTCTGGTCGTCGCAATTTGCTTCCGGCTTTCAATGAATACCTTCTTGCTGAGAGAGCGCATGGCCATTGCAGCGGAGGCAGCAACGCGAGTTAAACCATCTCGATACTCATTTGCGGCAACGAGTACCTCCAATAGTCGCGACTGCTCTTGAAGCGGCGGCAGCATGAATTCAAAGCTGGCCAGGCTCTTCCAGTTCGTGCGCGGAGACAGGGAGCCCGCAGAGGTTCCGACAGCATGATCGAAGAACGCATCGGTCTGGCAGATGAAAGGCAGCAGTTCCGGCATCAGCGCATCGCTCGACGGCTCGAGCACATAGATGTCGCCCGAGCAGACGCCGGCGAAATCCGCCACAGCGACCTTGCGCTGATACGCGCGCCGTTTCCCGAACAGGACCTGACCGGGCTTGAAAACGGAGGTAAAGGTCGTCCCGTCTGCGATATCAGCCCATCGCCGAATGCGTAGATCGCCGGGATCGATATGCTCCAGCCCCACGACGCGTTCGTAGCCCTCGGCTTCCGGGTCTTTCGTGCGCGCCTTTGACAGCCGCACCACATCGCCGAACGCCACGCGCGTCCAGTGGGCCTTGTTGGAGATCACCTGCTCAAGCATCGGCATCCTCCGCCGGTGCGAGCCCGTCGAGCATGTCAACCAGCGCATCCATGCCGGTCCAGAACTCCCGCCCCTCGGCATCGAAAGCACCCCAGGCCGCCGCGAGCGTCACGGCATCCTCCGCCGCCACTGCGGGCTTCTGCTTCTTCACATAGCGGGCGATGGCCAAGTTCCCCTCCGCCGCCAGCACATCGGCCGTACTGACCACGGCGGCGAAGCCGGGTTCGTCCGCGAACGCCTGATAGGCCGCCAGGATGCGCGCCTGATGTGCGTCGCGCAGGAAGCTCTGCGCCCGCTCGCGCGCGATCTCGGCCACCGCGTCGATGAACAGGATGCGTCCCTGCCGCTCGGCCGGTTTGCGGCTGCGGCAGACGATGACGCAGGCCTCCATGGGCGAGTTGTAGAACAGCCCCGGCCCGAGCCCGAGCACGCATTCCACCAGATCGGCCTCGATCAGATTGCGCCGCATCTCGGCCTCTTCGTTGCGGAAGAGCACGCCGTGCGGGAACAGGATCGCGCAGCGCCCGGTCTCGGGGTCCATGCTTTGCAGGATGTGCTGGAAGAAGGCGTAGTCCGCGCGCCCCTGCGGCGGGGTGCCGAGGAAGTTGCGCCCCCAGGGATCTTTCTCCCACGCACCGCGGTTCCATTTCTTGATGGAGTACGGCGGATTGGCGAGTACCACGTCGAAGGTGCGCAGTTTGTCGCCCTGCGCAAAGGCGGGGGCGGCCAACGTGTTGCCGCTGGAGATCTGGAAGTCCGACACGCCGTGGATGACAAGGTTCATCCGGGCGATGGCCGCGGTGATGGTGATGAGCTCCTGCCCGTAAAGGCCCATGGTGCGCGTTTCGCCGCGCACGCGGGCAAGTTTCGGCACCTCGGAATCGTTGAGAAAACACAGCGGCGGCGCCGACACCAGTCTGCGGGACACGCCGTTCTTCACCATCTCCACGTCGCACAGGATAGGGCAGTCACGCGCGAGGGCCTCACGTCCGCGTTCGCAGGCGCCGTCGCCGAAGCGCAGGGATGACGCAATTTCCGGTTGCCCGAGGCTATGCACTACGCGCATTGCCACCTGCTGTTGCACCGGGTCGAGGTGATCAAGCTCCGTCAGTTCGCGAATCCGGCGAAAGCTTTCGTGCACGATCGCATCCGGGTCGGTTTCGTATTCAACCCGCACGACGGCTTGCCTCCTTCACATACTGCACGATCGCCCGGCGACAGGCATCGATGTTGGCGTACTCCTGCAATACCGCCGGCAACGTGGGACGCGAAAGCATG
>JAUIBM010000227.1 GCA_030428345.1 Alphaproteobacteria bacterium
TTCGACGCCAACATGCAGAACATCCACCGGCACTCGCCGCAGATCATCAACAACAACTACGCCGTCTCGCAGGCCGCCAATGAGCGCTATCACGGCATTGCCGGCAATTCGTCGCGCCTGACGGCGGAGGGCGAGTGGAAGGCGAGCGAGATCGTGAACGGCGCGATTGTCACCGCGTCGCTTTCCGCGCGGGCGGATGGTATCCTGCTGAACACGGATGACCCCAACAGCGTCAGCAATCCGTTGCCCGACAACGACAACCTGGTTCGCGGCATGGCTGCCGGGATGCTGGAAATTCGCTATCCGCTGATCGCGCATGACGGATACGCGACGCATATTTTCGAGCCTATCGCGCAAGTCATCGTCCGGCCGAACGAAACCCATATCGGCGACTTCCCCAACGAGGACGCCCAGAGCCTGGTTTTCGACACCACCAACCTGTTTTCGCGCAACAAGTTCTCGGGCTACGACCGGGTAGAGGGCGGGACCAGGGCCAATGTCGGCTTCCGTTATTCCTCTTCCTTCCGCAACGGCGCATCCATCAACATCGTGGCGGGCGAGTCCTTCCAGTTGGCGGGCAAGAACTCCTATGCCGAGCAGGATACCGTCAATGCCGGGCTGGATTCGGGACTTGAGTCCAAACGCTCCGACTATGTCATGTCCGCCTATGTGGACAACGGGCACGGCCTGGCGGTTGGCTTGGGCGGGCGCTTCGACGAGAAGAACCTGGCCTTCCGCCGCGGCGAACTTTCGGCGCGCTACATCACGCCGAATTTTGGGGTCGCCACCTCCTATGTCTTCATCGACGCGCAGCCCAATTACGGCTACGCCGACCGCCGCCACGAGGTCAACGCGTCGGCTAGCGTGAAGCTTTCGGAATATTGGCGCACCTTCGCCTCGCTGAGCTTTGATATCGAGACGTCCAATCTTTACCAGCACGGCATAGGCTTGGCCTATGATGACAGCTGCTTCTCGTTCTCGGTTGCGCTCAACCGCTCCGAAGCCCGGTATACGGGCGACACCACGGATACCTCGGTGCTGTTCCGGGTCGGATTGAGGACCATTGGCGACTACGACTACAAATATTCGCTCGCCGATGTTAACTGACTTGCGTCCGGCGGCGGAGCAAACAAAGTTTCGCCTCATCGCCAGTCCACAAGCGCAATCCGGATACTGAGTTAAGGCGTATTGCCGCAAGATTCGGCGGGAGAGTAATCGGATTCATGCGCATTGCTGAGCGTGTTCTCGCGGGGGGCCTCACCGCTTCCCTGATGGTTTTCGTTGGCGCATGCACGGGCGCGACCTCGGCGCTTGACCCGGCAGGGCTGAAGCAGGACGCAGCGGCGGTCACCGCCGAAAATCCGCAGGACGAGAAAACCGAAACCATCATCACCCAGCAGCCGACGGTTTCGCAAAAGGGCACCTATATCCGCGTTCTGGTGAACGGCGACCCGATTACCAATTACGACATACAACGCCGCAAGAAATTCCGTCAGTTGCGCCGCCTAAAGGCAACGGACGACGAAACCATCAAGGAACTGGTCGACGAGCGCATCAAGGTGCAGGAGGCCAAGAAGCGCGGCATGCTCGCAGGCGACGCGCAGGTAGCGGCCGCGTTCGCGAATTTCGCAAAGGGCAACAAGTCGACGCCTCAGCGCGTGGCCAGCGATCTCGAGCGAATCGGAGTGGGATCGACCCATTTCAAGGAATTCATCCGCGCCCAGATGAGCTGGAGCCGCGTGGCGGGCGCCAAACTGCAATCCGAGACAAAGAACAAATCCCAGTCCGAGGCGATTTTCGAACTTCGCAAAGCCGGAGAGCAGAAGCCGGAGACGACGGAGTATATCCTTCAGCAGATCATCTTCGTCGTGCCTGAGGATAAGCTGAAGACCATGACCAAGGCGCGAATGGGCGAGGCTCTGGCGTTTCGCCAGCGTTATGCCGGTTGCGACAAGGCAGTCGAAATGGCCAAGGGGCTGCATGATGTCGCGGTCAAGGATCTGGGCCGCAAGATGCAGCCAGAGCTGCCGCCCAAATGGGCGGAGGAGATCGCCAAGATTTCCGAGGGCCAGCTAACACAGCCGCAGGCGACCGAGCAGGGCGTGGAAATGCTCGGTATCTGCCGCTCGCGCGTCACTTCAGACGACCGCGCCGCGCAGGTTCTGAACCAGGCGAAGGAATATGATTCGCTGGCGCAGAAGGGCAACGCAGCGGCCGATGCCTACCTCGCCGAGCTCAAGAAGTCGGCGACGGTCGTTTACCGGTAGCGGGCGTGAGCGAAGGCACAGCACCGCTTTGCGTGACGATCGGGGAGCCGGCGGGGATCGGCCCGGATATCATCCTTGCCGCCTGGGCCAACCGCAAGCGTGAGAAGCTGCCTCCATTCTATGTGCTCAGCGACCCGGCTGTCCTTTCCCGGCGCGCACTGGAACTCAATCTGGCGATAGCGACGGCCTCTGTCGAACCGGGGGATCCAAGGCCACCGCTTTCCAGCGGGCTTGCGGTCGCGCCGCTTTCCGGCGCCATGCGGGCGATCGCGGGCAAGCCGGATGCGGCGGACGGCCCCCTGGTGGTGGAGGCCATCACCGACGGCGTCTCCCATGTGCTGTCAGGCAAGGCGTCGGCGCTGGTCACCTGCCCGATCTCGAAGGAAGCCCTCTATGCGACCGGCTTCGCCTTCCCCGGACATACCGAATTCCTGGCGGAGCTGGCGCGCCGGCATACCGGCGAGACCTGCCTGCCGGTGATGATGATCGCGAGCGAGGTGGTGCGGACGATCCCGGTCACCATACACATGCCGCTTCGCGACGTGGCCGGAGTGCTTTCGAGCGATCTCATTTACGAGACAGGACTGGTCGCCCATCGCGATCTTCAGCAACGCTTCGGCATCGAGCGGCCCCGCCTGGCGGTGGCGGGGCTCAACCCGCATGCCGGCGAAGGCGGCGCGCTCGGCCGCGAGGACATCGAAATCGTCGCCCCGGCGGTGAAGCGCCTGAAAGGCGAAGGAATCGACGCGGTCGGTCCATTGCCCGCCGATACGATGTTTCATGCGGCGGCGCGCGCCAGATACGATGTGGCGATATGCATGTATCACGATCAGGCGCTCATTCCGGCCAAGGCGCTGGCATTCGATGACGGGGTGAACGTGACGTTGGGGCTGCCCTTCGTGCGTACGTCACCCGATCACGGCACCGCATTTTCGATTGCCGGGACCGGCGAGGCGGATCCTTCCAGCTTCGTAGCAGCCCTACGGATGGCCTGGCGGATGGCGCAACGCGCGGAAGGCAAATGACCCCGCCGGCGCCCGGCAGCGGGCAGATCGACACGCTGCCGCCTTTGCGTGAGGTCATCGAGCGTCACGGCCTGGCGGCGCGCAAGTCGCTGGGTCAAAATTTTCTGCTCGATCTGAACCTGACCGCCAGGATTGCGCGCGAGGCCGGAGATCTGACCGGTTGTGACGTGGTGGAGATCGGCCCGGGCCCCGGCGGGCTGACGCGGGCGCTGCTTGCCGGTGGGGCAAGGCGTGTCGTGGCCGTTGAGCGCGATGAGCGCTGCCTGCCGGCGCTGGCGGAGATCGCGGCGCATTACCCCGGCAGGCTGGAAGTCATTCATGGCGACGCGCTCGCCACCGATCTGGCCGGTCTCGTCGAGCCGGGTGCCAGAATCGTGGCGAATCTGCCCTACAACATCGCGACACCGCTGCTGGTGGGCTGGCTCACGGTGGCAGACTGGCCGCCCTTCTACGCCTCGATGACCCTGATGTTCCAGCGCGAAGTCGCCCAGCGGATTGTGGCGAATGCCAATGATGACGCCTATGGCCGGCTGGGCGTTATCGCCAATTGGCGGTGTACGACCCGTATCGCCTTTGACATCCCGCCACGCGCCTTCACACCGGCCCCGAAGGTGACATCATCCGTCGTCTGCCTCCAGCCGCGCCCGCAACCGCTGGACTGCCGGACGGCGATGCTGGAGAAGGTAACCGCCGCCGCGTTTGGCCAGCGGCGCAAGATGCTGCGGCAGAGCCTGAAGGTACTTGGCGGCCAGGCGCTGCTTGAAAAGGCGGGCATTGATGGCCAGAGGCGGGCGGAAACGCTCGAGATCGACGAATTCGTCGCGCTGGCGCGGCTAATTCAATAGCGTTTCCTCGAAGTCGAACAGGCCGGGACGGCGGTCCCGGCGCAGGCGCTCGGCATGCAGAATGGCGCGCACCTGGCTGAATGCGCGATCGAGGTCGTCATTGATCACCACATAGTCGTAGTCCCGCCAGTGCGGGATCTCCACCGCGGCATTGGCCAGTCGACGTTCGATGGTGTCCGGCGAATCCTCGGCCCGCCGCAAGAGGCGCGCCTTCAACTCTTCCATCGAAGGCGGCAGAATGAAGATGCTGACGACATCGGCGCGGGCCTTCTCGACCAGTTGAAGGCCGCCCTGCCAGTCGATATCGAACAGGACGTCCCGCCCCTCGCGCAGCGCCGTTTCGGCGGCGTCACGCGGAGAGGCGTAGAAATTGCCATGCACCTCCGCCCATTCGAGCAGCGCGTCGGAATCGCGCATCCGCTCGAACTCGCGCTTGGAGATGAAGCGATAATGCGTTCCGTCGATCTCGCTGCCGCGGCGCGCACGCGTGGTCACGGAGACGGAAAGGGCGAGCCTGCCTTCTGCGGCCAGCAGATTGCGCGCGATCGTCGACTTTCCAGCGCCTGACGGCGAAGAAATCACCAGCATGATTCCGCGTCGCTCAAGCGCGCCGTCGGCGCCACCGCCGCCGTATTCGCTGCTGTCGCTCATCCCCACTCCTATTCGATGTTCTGGACCTGCTCGCGGAACTGGTCGATGAGGACCTTCAGTTCAAGGCCAAGGGCCGTCACCGATGCGGCATTGGATTTGGAGCAGATGGTGTTGCACTCGCGGTTGAATTCCTGCGCCAGGAAGTCGAGCTTGCGCCCCGCCGGTCCCGCGCCCGAAAGCAGGGCGTGGGCCGCGCCGACATGGGCGTTGAGGCGATCGATCTCCTCGCGCAGATCGGCCTTGGTCGCCAGCAGCGCCGCCTCCTGATGCAGGCGTTGAGGATCAAGGCCCGCCGATTGATCCAACAGCGGCGCCAATTGCCGGGCAAGGCGCTCGCGTATCGCGGCAGGGCTTCGCGAAGGATCGGCTTCGATTGCTGCGACCAACCGCTCGATGGCCTGCACTTGATCTTCCAGCGCCGCGCCGACCGCCCTGCCCTCTTCGCCCCTGGCATGGGCAAGCGCGCTCACCGCATCTCGCAAGCCGGCAAGCACGGCGCCGTTGCGGGTCTCGATCTCCGCCGGAAGGGCCTCCGCCTCGCCCGTTTCCAACACGCCGCGGATCTGCAGCACCGCTTCGGCGGAAGCAGGCGGGGAGCCGAGACGGCGCGAGAGATCGGCCAGCGCACCCAGCACCACTTCGAGCGCCGCCTGATTGACGACCGGTACGGACGTTCCGGCGTCGCGGTCGAATTGCAGGCTTGCCTGAACCCCGCCGCGCGACAGCACGGCGCCGATGGCGCGCCTGCACTCGTTTTCGATCGCCTCCAAACCCGGCGGCAGCCGCAAGCGGATGTCGAGGCCCTTGGCGTTGACCGATCGCAGCTCCCAGCTCCACTTGCCGGACGCCGCTCCGCAGACGACCTGGCCGTTCGAACGCGCGAACCCCGTCATGCT
>JAUIBM010000228.1 GCA_030428345.1 Alphaproteobacteria bacterium
GCCGAGGATCATCGCGCCGGTGGCGCCCAGCGGATGCCCCATGGCGATCGCGCCGCCGCAGACATTGATCTTGTCGTGCGGAATCGAGAAATGCTGCATGAAGCGCAGAACGACGGCGGCGAAGGCTTCGTTCAACTCGAACAGGTCGATGTCGGCGAGCTTCATGTTGGCGCGCTTCAGCAGCTTCTCGGTCACATCGATCGGACCGGTCAGCATCAGCGCCGGGTCGGAACCGATATTGGCGAAGGCGCGGATCTTTGCGCGCGGCTTGATGCCGATGGATTCCCCGCCGGCCTTCGAACCGAGCAGCACGGCGGCCGCGCCATCGACGATGCCGGAGGAATTGCCGGCATGGTGGACATGCTTGACCGATTCAACTTCCGGGTGGGACTGGATCGCGACATAGTCGAAGCCGCCCATCTCTCCCATCATCACGAAGGACGGATCGAGCGAGGCCAGGCTCTGCATGTCGGTGCCCGGGCGCATGTGCTCGTCGCGCGCCAGAATGGTCATTCCATTGATGTCGCGGACCGGAACGACGGATTTCTTGAAGCGTCCGTCTTCCCAGCTCTTGGCGGCGCGCTTCTGGCTTTCGACCGAATAGGCGTCGACGTCGTCGCGCGAGAAGCCGTATTTGGTCGCGATCAGATCGGCCGAGATGCCCTGCGGCATGAAGTAGGAGGGGACCGCGATCGAGGGATCCATCGGCCATGCGCCGCCGGACATGCCCATGCCGACGCGGCTCATCGATTCCACGCCTCCGGCGATCAGCAGGTCGTCGCCGCCCGCCGCGATCTTGCCGGCCGCCAGATTGATGGCGTCAAGGCCCGATGCGCAGAAGCGGTTGATCTGCACGCCCGCGACCGAATCGTCGTATCCGGCGGAGAACACTGCGGCGCGGGCGATGTCGGAGCCTGCCTCGCCAACCGGATCGACGCAGCCCAGGATGACGTCGCCCACCAGTTTCGTGTCCAGGTCGTTGCGCTCGCGCAGGGCTTCCAGCGGCCCGCCCGCCAGGCGAACCGCCGGCACCTCGTGCAGGCTGCCATCCTTCTTGCCGCGGCCGCGCGGCGTGCGCACATGGTCGTAAATATAGGCTTCGGACATCCGATCCACTCCTTGGGTTGTTTCAGGCGGCGGCCGGACCGGTCGGCAGCAATGCCTCCGGCGGCGCCCAGTTTTCAAGCGTTTGCAGGCGGGCAAGCCAGGCGCCGATCGCGGGATAATCGGCCCAGTCGACACCGATATGCGAGGGCCAGTACAGATAGCCGCACATCGAGATATCGGCGATCGTGGCCCGTTCGGCGGCGACGAAATCGCGGCTCTTCATGTGCGTTTCCAGCAGCTTGAGGGCGCTCATCGCCCGCCCCTTCATGAATTCGGTTTCCGGCTGGCCGTCCTTGTTCAGGAACTTCCTCAGGAAGCGGTAGACGGAGACATAGCCGGTCAGCTTGTGGTTGTCCCACAGGATCCAGCGCATGATCTCGCGGTCTTCGGAAGCGGTCTGCGGGCCGAACTGGCCGGTCTTGCCGGCAAGATGGTAGAGGATGTTGCCCGACTGGGAGAGGGCCAGATCACCCTCGGTATGGTCGACCAGGACCGGAACCTCGCCCATCTCGTTGATCTTGCGGAATTCGGGGGTTCGCGATGCGCCGTTGAAGAAATCGACCCAGACGGGCTCCCAGTCGCTCTGCGTCAGCGCCAGCATCAGCGCCGCCTTGTAGGCGTTGCCCGACTCCAGGAAGCAATACAGCGTGTAATCAGCCATTATTCGACGCCTTCCACGATCAGGATGCGGCCGGTAGCGGCGGCGAGACGGTGCTGCATGGCGGCCTGGTATTCCGGCGAGAAATAGCAGGCGCGCGCCTGCGCCAAGCTGGAAAACTCGATGACGACATGACGCGCGCCCAGATCCTCGCCCTCGACCTGCTCATACGCGCCGCCGCGCGCCAGAAACTTCGCTTCGTGGCGCTCGAAGGCCGGCTTCGCCCCGGCGACATAGTCCTTGTAGCGCTCGGGGTCTCTCACCTCGACATGCGCAATCCAGTATCCCTTGGCCATCCATTCCTCCCTGTAAGCGCGAGGCGCGCCTCGCTTCTGCCGGCGCGCCGCTACAGCGACCTGGCGATCAAGAGCTTCATGATCTCGTTGGTGCCGCCATAGATGCGCTGCACCCGCGCGTCGCGGAACATGCGCGCGATCGGATACTCGTTCATGTAGCCATAGCCCCCGAACAATTGAAGGCATTCGTCGATCAGCTTGCACTGCAGGTCGGTGGTCAGCATCTTCACCATCGAGGCGGTGGCTGCGTCGAGCTTGCCCTCGAGATGTCGGCCGACGCACCAGTCGGTGAAGACGCGCGCCTGCACGGCCTCGGCCTTCAACTGGGCAAGCTTGAACTGTGTGTTCTGGAACTCGATGATCGCCTTGCCGAAAGCCTTGCGCTCCCTGACATAGTCGATGGTCAGCGCCAGCGCCCGCTCGATGGCAGCGATCGCCTGGTTGCCGATAAGCAGGCGCTCCTGCGGCAATTGCTGCATGAGCTGGACAAAGCCCTGGCCTTCCTCATGGCCGAGCAGATTGGCCGTCGGCACGCGCACGTCGTTGAAGAAGAGTTCGGACGTGTCATTGGCCTTGTAGCCGATCTTGTCGAGATTGCGCCCGCGCTCATAGCCTTCCGCGCCATCGGTCTCCAGGACGATCAGCGACGTGCCCTTGGCGCCCATCGACGGGTCGGTCTTGGAAACGACGATCACCAGATTGGCGTTCTGGCCATTGGTGATGAAGGTCTTCGAACCATTGATGCGGTACTGGTTGCCGTCGCGCTCGGCCCGCGTCTTGACGCCCTGGAGGTCCGAGCCGGCCCCCGGTTCGGTCATGGCGATCGCGCCGATCAGTTCGCCCGTCGCCAGCTTCGGCAGCCACCGCTGCTTCTGCTCCTCGGAGCCGTAATGCAGGATGTAGGGGGCGACGATCGCATTGTGGAGCGCAATACCGAAGCCGTCGACGCCGACATGGCCAATTGCCTCCGTGATGGCGGCCTCATGGGCATAGGTGCCCCCCGCGCCGCCATATTCCTCCGGCATGGAGGCGCACAGCAGGCCGTTCTCGCCGGCCTTGCGCCACACCGCCTTCGGCACGATCTCGGCTTTCTCGTATTCGTCGTAATGCGGGGCGACTTCGGCCTCGAGGAATTTCGTGGCCATGTCGCGCACCATGGCGACGTCTTCGCTCTCCCATTCGGGCCGGGAGACAGAGAGAATGCTTGCTGGGTTGCTGAACAATACCACCTCCAAATCCGTCCAGGTCGGCCAATTGGCAAACGGCCGACCGCCATGCCTTGTTATGCCCGCGACAGCAGCGGAAGCTCTAGCAAAAAAGTTCAAACCTGAACAGACGTCGCATGTCGGCTCAGAAAGCTTCCGCCGGCAGCGCCATCATCGCCTCCGCTCCGGCCTCGATGCGGGCCACATGGGCCTGCGCCTCCGGCAGGATACGCTCCATGAAGTAGCGGGCCGTTGCAAGCTTGTTCTCATAGAAGGACTTGCGCTCGCCTGCGCCTTCCGCGATTGCCTCCTGCGCCTTTTCCGCCATGATCGCCCACATATAGGCAAGGCAGACCAGTCCGGTAAGATGCAGATAATCGGTCGAGGCGGCGCCGGCATTGTCCGGGTTCTTCAGCCCGTTCTGCATCAGCCACATGGTGGAGGCCTCCAGCGCCTTGACTGCACTGCGCAGCGGTTTGGCGAAGGGCGCCATCGCCTCGTTCTCGCGATGCCTGCCGGTGAAGGCGTTCACCTCTTCCAGGAAGGTGCGCATGGCGCGCCCGCCATCCTTGGGCAGCTTGCGGCCGACAAGATCAAGCGCCTGGATGCCGTTCGCGCCCTCATAAATCTGGGCGATGCGCGCGTCGCGCACGAATTGCTCCATGCCCCATTCCTGGATATAGCCATGCCCGCCGAAGACCTGCTGGGCGCTGACGGTGTTGTCGAAGCCCTTGTCGGTCAGCACCGCCTTGACCACAGGCGTGAGCAGTCCCATCAGATCGTCCGCCGCCTGGCGTTCGTCAGCCGATTGCGAACGGTGCGAGATGTCGCCCTTCAGCGCCGCCCAGAGCATGAAGGCGCGCCCGGCCTCGTTGAAGGCCTTGATGTTCATCAGCATGCGGCGCACGTCCGGATGCACGATGATCGGGTCCGCCTTCTTTTCCGGCGCCTTCGGCCCGGTCAGCGAGCGGCCCTGCAGGCGGTCCTTCGCATAGGCGACCGCGTTCTGGTATGCGACTTCGGAAATCGCCAGGCCCTGCAGGCCGACGCCGAGCCGCGCCTCGTTCATCATCACGAACATGGCGTTCAGCCCGCGATTTTCCTCGCCGATCAGCCAGCCGGTAGCCTCGTCATAGTTCATGACGCAGGTCGAATTTCCGTGAATGCCCATCTTCTCTTCGAGTGAGCCGCAGGTGACCGCGTTGCGCTCTCCGGCCTCGCCCTCGGCGTCGAGCCTGAACTTGGGCACGATGAACAGCGAAATTCCCTTGGTGCCCTCCGGAGCGCCCTCGATGCGGGCCAGAACCAGATGCACGATGTTCTCGGATAGATCGTGCTCTCCGGCGGAGATGAAGATCTTCTGGCCGGAAATCCTGTAGCTTCCATCGCCCGCCGGGACCGCCTTGGTGCGCAGCAGGCCCAGATCGGTGCCGCAATGCGGTTCGGTCAGGTTCATCGTCCCGGTCCACCGGCCCTCGATCATCTTGGGCAGATAGGTCTGCTTCTGTTCGTCCGATCCGTGCACCTGGATCGCGGCGATCGCGCCCTGCGTCAGGCCGGGATACATGGAGAAGGCCATGTTGGCCGACACCAGATATTCGCCTACCGCCGAATGCAGCGCATAGGGCAGGCCCTGGCCGCCAAATTCGGGATCGGCGGCAAGCCCCATCCAGCCGCCCTCGCGATACGCGTCAAAGGCTTCCTTGAAGCCCTTGGGCGTCGTCACGGATGCATCGTCCGCGCGCTTGCAGCCTTCGCGGTCGCCCGACTGGTTGATCGGCTGCAGCACTTCCTCGCAGAGCTTTGCCGCCTCGCCGAGGATCGCCTCGATCATGTCCGGCGTCGCGTCCTCGAAGCCCGAGAGATTGTTGTAGCGCTGCAGGTTAAGGACCTCGTTCAGCACGAAAAGCGTGTCTTGCACCGGGGCGGCGTAACTGGGCATGCGATCCTCTCCTGTTTTGCTCGACCAGTCGCATTAGCTGTCGCGATCGGGGAACAAGTCCAGCCTGACGCCAGCGCCTTATGCGGCCGGGACGGCTCGCATGGCTGGCGAGCGTCATTGACCATCGCCGCGCTATACCAAACTTTTACGTTTGCGTAAACGTCAATCAGTGCGCCAGACAAGCGCACCGGGCAGGCAGGATCGATGTCGCCCTTCGCCAAGCGTCGAAGCGGCGTCGATCCTGCCTGCCCGGTTGGTCCTGTCGGAAATCTTGAGCGTTGAAACAGCGGGAGCGCGCTCTCATTCGCGGCACTCCAGGACCCGTGCAGTCCGCGCGGGCCGTTTGCGCCAGGAGGCCTTACTCCTGGTTGAATCCCCGCAATTGGGAGATCGTTTCGTTGAGTTTGTCGATCGCAGCGTGGATTTCCTCGCGCTGCTGTTCCATCAGGCGCAATTGATCGACAAACTTCTGTA
>JAUIBM010000229.1 GCA_030428345.1 Alphaproteobacteria bacterium
GGCCGGGCTCGGGCAGCGGCACGCGGGTGGCGGTCATGACGGCGGGGCCGCCGGTCTCGGTGATGCGGATGGCGTCGATCTCGGCCATCGAGCGGATCAGCGTGTAGCTTGTGTTGTCGATCTTGAGTGACGCGCTGGCCCCACTGAGCGTCGCCGAGGCGCCGTCGAAGAAGCGATAGTCGCCACCTGAATTGAGAACCAGTCCCGCGCTGTCGCCGGTCGCGGTGATGTCGGCGTAGATATTGATGTCGTTGTCCGCGACCAGGGACAGCACCGTGTTCGCATCCCAGGCAATGGCGTCGGCGACGGTAATGTCGCCGGCCTGCGTGCCGCCGGCATTGGTGTTGATCGCGACATTGGCCCCGGCGAGCGCGTCGGTCAGGGTCGTGACATTGATGATGCTGTCGTCGCCGGTTGCCGTCGTGCCCGAGGAGTTGGACGCCGCATCGTCCGAGATCGTGATGTTGTAGGGGTCGAGCAGCAGCGTGCCGAACCCGCCCGGGCCTGAGAGATCGGTGAAACCGGCATAGGCCAGCGTCGCCTTGCCGGAAACTTCCGCCTCGCCGCCGGCGCCAGTCCCGGCTCCGCGCGCGGTGATCAGGCCGTCGAACGTCGTCAGCACATCCGACCAGACGACCACGTCGCCGCCGTTCCCGTCCCCGGTCGCGTCGGCCCTGATCGTCGTCCCGGCATCCACGGCGGAGGTCTCTGCACGCTGCAGATCGCCTTCGCCATGGCGGTCGCCGCCGATCCGGACCTTGCCGCCGCCGGCCGAGCCCGAGGCGTCGACATCCGCGCCCGCCAGTTCGATGGCCTTTCCGGTAATCTCGACGCCGCCGCCGCTGCCATCGTCCGATTTCGCATGAACTTTGCCGGCTACATGAACGTTGCCGCCACCGCCGCCGCTCAGGACAATCGCCCCATTCCGGCCCCCAACGCTGTTGGCTTCGACAACGCCTGACATGTTGATGGCGTTGCGCGCCGCCTGCCGCGCGGTGGCCGCCTTCATCACCACCACGCCGCCATTTGCCGAGACGACGCCGGCATTGTCGATCAGCGCCCCATCGCCCTCGGCGCCGCCGGCTGTCGGAACGGCCACCTGCAGAAAGCCGTCGCCGGCCAGGTCCAGCGTCACCTCCTCGCCCGAACCCAGGCCCGCCTTGCCCAGCGGGACGGCGACGAGGCCGTCATTGCGGACCGTGCCGCCGATGAGCGCGGCATAGCCGCCCCGCCCCACGGTGACGACGCCGCCATTGCTGGTCGCGGCGGAGGAGCCCTCGCCACGGAACCGCAGATTGCCGCCGAGATAGTCGTGATCGGCAATGTCGAGCGTGGAAGCGACGAAGCCGCTCCCGACCTTGACCGTGCCGGTCGGCGTGATGGCGATGCCGTTGGGGTTGATCAGAAAGACCTGGCCGTTCGCGTTCAACTGGCCGGCAATCGTGCTGGAAGTCTTTCCGGTGACGCGATTGAGCGTGCTCGAATTCGCGTCGGGTTGCACGAAGTTCACGGTGTTGTTCTCGCCGATGGAAAAGCTCTGCCAGTTGATGATCGCCGTGTTCGAGGACTGGGTAACGGTCATCGCCGGGCCGGATACGGCGATGGACGCATCGCCCGCCGTCACGTTTCCCGAACCCGGCAGCACGTCGGCGGCAAGCGCCGGGGCGGCCGCGAAGCCGAGCGCGATCGCCGGCGTGAGGATATCGTACCGGGCGCTGGCCCGTAGCGCTTTCAAGACCGACATGCCTCCGGCTCCCGCAAGTCATCTGGCGTGGCGGACCGGGGCGCGTCCGGCAGTTTGATGGGCGCCCCGAACCTTCGAATCCCGTGTCGGGTTTCCAGCCAATTAATAGCGCGCCATCGATGCGACATATACGGCGTATTTCGTGTAACTTTCTGAATATAAATATGATTTCGTATGATAAATACAAGGCGCATCGATAGGTGAAGGGGCCGGTTATTCAGTTGATCCCGGCATGCGATGGCGCTATGCGACCGGGATGAATGACCGATTGCTACGACGGGCGGCGACATAGCGTCATGGATGGGGCGAAGATCAGGCAAGCGAATGAAGGCCGTGCCCGGCTGCTGCGGGCCGGCTGGTGGATCAGTCTGTGCCGGATGCTGCTTCTGGCGCTCCTTCTTGCCGCGCCTGCCGCCTCAAACGCGGCTGATCCGCGCGATGGGCGGATGGCGGCGTCACAGCCTGTCCTGCGCGATCTCTCAGGCCATCTGGAGGCGCTCTACGATGCGACTGGTATGCTGTCGCTCGAGGATGTCGCATTCGGCAAGGCCGCGCACGCGTTCAAGCCCGTTGGAAGCCGATACAATAACGGCTTCGGTCTGCCCGGCGCGGCATGGATCAGGTTCGTGCTGGCGGGCCAGCCCGCCGGCGCAAGCCAGGGGCAGGAGCGCTTCCTCGTGCTCGACCCCCCGTTCCTCGATCGCGTGGATGTTCATGTCGCCCGGACCAGCAAGCCGGCTGGGCCGGGAGATTTCGAAAACTTCCTCAAGGGGGCCTCCGTGCCCAATGCAACGCGCGACTTTGCCTTGCCGGGCTTTGTCGTGCCGCTCAAGCCGGACGATCAGCCGCGTCTTGTCCTGATCCGCATCCAGAACCGGACGACCCTGTCGCTGCGCGGATCGATCGAAACCACGCAGAGCCTGCTTTGGCTCTCCCTTTCCAACTGGCTCTATCTTGGCGGCTATTTTTGCGCCTGCATCATCGCGGCCGGCAGCAATTTCGCCTTCTGGTACTGGCTGCGCGAGCGCTACTACCTACTTTATGCAGGGTTTTCCTTGTCCCTGGGCGCCATGGCCTTCTGGAGAGCCGGGCTCCTGCCCTTGCTCCTGCCGGGCCTTGCGCACCATATCCACATCCCGTTTCTCGGAGTCGCAACCGGCATGGCGACGGTCTTCGCCTACAGCTTCGCCGCCACCTTTGTGCCCTTCAGGAACATTGCTCCCTTCGCCTGGCGCCTGACCCTGGGCATCGCGGCAACCGGATTCCTTCTTGTGGCGATCTCGCTTCTCGATCTGTGGGGCGCGTTTTCACCATACATCATCTTTTCCGACATGCTCTTGGGCTTCATTCCGCTGGTCGCGGTCATCCGCCTGGCATGGCGGGGAAACATACCCGCCCGCCTCTATCTGCTGTCCTTCACGCCGATGAATCTCGGGCTTGTGGTCGTCCTCGCCCGCAATTTCGGATGGATTTCCTCCAGTGTATTGGTGGATCACGCCTTTCAGATCGGCGCGGTGCTGCACCTGATGACCATGACCGTGTCGCTGGGCAGCCGCATCAACACGTCGGAACGCCAGCGGCGCAGGGCGGAGCAGGATGCGCTGGTTGCTGCCCGATCCTCGGAGAGGCGTGCAACCGAAATCGCCGCAGAGCGCACACGCGACCTGGAGCAGGCGAAGTCCGAACTCGAGCATGCGCTTGAGAACGAGCGGCGCCTGTCGAGGGAGCAGATGCAATTCATCGATACGGTCTCGCACGAATACCGCACGCCAGTCGCCATTCTCCGAGCCAATCTCGATGTGCTCAAATTCGCCCGGGAAAGAAATGCCGACGTTCCGGCAACTCCCCTTGAACGCATGGATGACGCGATCCTGCGGCTCGTCGAAATCGTCGATGTGAGCTTCCATCGCGATCGGGTGGCGGGCAGCAAGGTGAATCCCGATCTGGCCGTGCTCGACCCGCGGCAACTCATTGACGATGCAATCCAGATCGCCTGCGGCGCGCATCCGGGCAGGACGGTTGTCGTCCGCCAGGATAGCGAACGCGCCGCCCTTGCGATCTTGGCGGACGCGCCGCTCATGAAGACGGCATTGATCAACGTAATCGAGAACGCGCTGAAATATTCCCCGGCCGAGAGTATCGTCGAGATCGCGCTTGGTTCAGGCGATGGCGAGACGCTTTCGATCCGTATCGCCGACAGGGGGATCGGCATTCCCAATCGGGACCTGCCGTTCGTTTTCGAAAAGTACTATCGCGCCGCCAACACCATGGCGCGGGCGGGCGCCGGCATCGGCCTGCATCTGGTCCGCACCATCTTGACCGCGCATGGCGGCGAGATTTCACTGGCTTCGTCCATGCATGGCACCACCGCCACGATTTCCATGCCGCTGGTACGGCGAGAGAACGGAACAGCCTGATCGAATGTCCGCTCCGAATGTAATTCTGGTCGAAGACGACAGGGCCCTGCGAGAAAGCCTGATGGATTGCTTCGAGCCTTCCGGGCTGCAGGCGGTTGCGGCGGGTACGGCAATGCAATTCTACCGCCTGCTGGCGAGCCAACCCTGCGACATCGTCGTTCTGGATATCGGCTTGCCGGACGAAGACGGATTGTCGGTCTTGCGGTTTCTGCGCGAGGAAAGGCCGGAAATCGGCGTCATCATCCTGACTGCGCGCAGCACCGCCGCCGACCGGATCTCGGGAAGGCAGGGCGGCGCCGACCTCTATCTGGTCAAGCCCGTCGAGTTCGCAGAGCTTGAAGCGGGCATCCGCAACCTGGCGCGACGGCTCGGGACGCCAATCCCGCCGGAAGGCGGCGCGCCACAAGCCGGAAATGTCTGGCTGTTCCAGCAGGAGAACTTCAGACTCACCGCTCCGAACAATATCTCAGTCGCCCTGACCACCCAGGAGTACAGGCTGTTCAACGCGATGGCGCAGGCGGGTGAAACCGCCATACCCCGCAGCGACCTGCTCCGCGCGCTCGGATATCCGGAAACGGAGGCCGGCGATCGCAGCCTCAATGCGGCCCTGGTGCGCCTGCGGGCCAAGGTGAGCGAGGCGACCGGCCTCGCCCTGCCGATCCAGACCGTGCGGGGGCTGGGTTATGTCGCCCGCAACCTGCTCCGCAAGTGACGGGGCTTTGCCGGTGGGGTTTGTGACGCGTCAAGGCGCTGATCATCCGGCGCCAGCGTCAGCGATCCCGGTCGCTCGACGCTGCTTCGGGATCGATCAGCAATGTGCGCACCGCCCGGCCCTCGCCGCCCGCCATGAGCCCTCCGATCCGTTCCCCTTCCATCGCCAGGTCGACGAGGATCCGGCTGATGCTCGGCCGGGCCATGTAGCGGCCCTGCTCGATCACGAAATGGGCGCGCCGCTCGCCAAGGACGTCGTGCATCAGGCATGCCAGGGGACCGGCAGCCATTCCGGTCGCGCTCTCCTCGGAAATTCCGTAGCGGGGCGCGAACATTCGCGCCGTGGCGTCTGCCGGGTCTGGCGCGCCGGGCTCCGCGAAGACGTAATAGCCGACAAGGTCGAGCGTCTCGCTGATCTGCGCGATTGCCGCCTGATCGGGATTGATTGCCGCAAGATCGCGCACGCTCGCGACCGCGACCAGGAGGAAGCGGTTGCCGGTGTCGACGATCAGGGGCTCGGCGCGCGGGTCGAGCTGCCCGGCGGTCAGGCCCAGGGAAGCCAGGATTGCGGCCTGCGTCACGCCCGTTGCGGCCCAGTCCGCCAGCCGCACATAGCTGGGCGAGCGCTGTTCCATGAAGATCGCACCGTCGCGCACGAGGATGCGCCGCGGGCCGTCCACTGTCTGCTTGGAGGTGGGCCCGTCGGCGATCAGGCCCTTTGCGCGCATCAGTGCGAATGCCGCGATCGTGGCGTGGCCGCAATGGGCGATCCGCCGTGTCGGCGTGAAGAAGTCG
>JAUIBM010000230.1 GCA_030428345.1 Alphaproteobacteria bacterium
GGCGACTGGAACCTGACCGCGCGCCGCGACGGCAAGGTCCTCAAGACGCTGAAGGCCCGCGATCTGTGGGAGAAGATCGGCACCGCCGCCTGGGCCTCGGCCGATCCGGGGCTGCATTTCAACACCACCATGAACGACTGGCACACCTGCCCGGCGGCCGGTCCGATCAATGCGTCCAACCCGTGCTCGGAATACATGTTCCTGGACGACACGGCCTGCAATCTGGCCTCGCTCAACCTGCTCGCCTTCCGCGACAAGGCGGCCGCCAATGCGGCGGACCGCCTCGCCTTCCGGGCCGACGATTTCGAGCATGCCTGCCGGCTGTGGATGATCGTGCTTGAAATCTCGGTGCTGATGGCGCAGTTCCCCTCGAAGCAGATCGCAAGGCTCTCCTACGAATACCGCACCACGGGCCTCGGCTTCGCCAATATCGGCGGCCTCCTGATGTCGTCCGGCATCGGCTATGATTCGCCCGAGGCGCGCGCCATCTGCGGCGCGATCTCGGCGATCATGACCGGCGTTTGCTACGAGACCTCGGCCCAGATGGCCGGCGAACTGGGCCCCTTCCCCGACTACAAGCGCAATGGCGAGCACATGCTGCGCGTCATGCGCAACCATCGTCGCGCCGCCCATGGCGAGGCGCAGGGCTATGAGGGTCTCAACACCCTGCCCGTGCCGCTCGACCGCGCCCATTGCACCGAGGATTTGGCCCGCCGCGCGGCGGCCGCATGGGACCGGGCCGTGGCGCTGGGCGAACAGCACGGCTATCGCAACGCCCAGGCGACCGTCATCGCGCCCACCGGCACGATCGGCCTCGTCATGGATTGCGACACCACCGGCATCGAGCCCGACTTCGCGCTGGTCAAGTTCAAGAAGCTGGCCGGCGGCGGCTATTTCAAGATCATCAACCGCGCCGTGCCCGAGGCGCTGCACGCGCTCGGCTACAGCCCGGCCGAGATCGCCGAGATCGAGGTCTACGCCGTCGGCCATGGCAACATGAACCAGGCCCCGGCGATCAATCCCGGCTCGCTGCGCGCCAAGGGCCTGCCGGAAGACAAGATCGCCACGCTCAACGAGGCGATGAAGAGCGCCTTCGACATCAAGTTCGTCTTCAACAAGTGGACGCTGGGCGAGGCTTTCTGCCGCGACACGCTGGGCTTCACCGACGAGCCGCTGAACGACGTCTCCTTCGAGATGCTGCCCGCCCTCGGCTTCTCCAAGAAGGAGATCGAGGCCGCCAACATCCATGTCTGCGGGGCGATGACGCTGGAAGGCGCGCCGCACCTGAAGGCCGAGCACTATCCGGTGTTCGACTGCGCCAATCCGTGCGGGCGCATCGGCAAGCGCTCGCTTTCGGTCGAGAGCCACATCCGCATGATGGCCGCCGCCCAGCCCTTCATCTCGGGCGCGATCTCCAAGACCATCAACATGCCGAACGAGGCGACGGTCGAGGACTGCATGCAGGCCTATATGCTGTCATGGCGTCTGGCGCTGAAGGCCAACGCCCTCTACCGCGACGGCTCCAAGCTGTCGCAGCCGCTCAACGCCTCGCTGATCGAGGACGAGGACGACGAGGAGGCGATGGAGGAATTGCTGGAGGCCCCGGCCACCCAGCGCGCCGCCATCGTCACCGAGCGCATCGTCGAGCGGGTGGTCGAGCGCCTGGTGCGCGACCAGGAGAAGCTGCCCGGCCGGCGCAAGGGCTATACCCAGAAGGCCAAGATCGGCGGGCACACCATCTTCCTGCGCACCGGCGAATATGACGACGGGCGCCTTGGCGAGATCTTCCTCGACATGAACAAGGAAGGCTCCTCGCTGCGCGCCTTCATCAACAATTTCGCCATTTCGGTGTCGCTCGGCCTGCAATGGGGCGTGCCGCTGGAGGAATATGTCGACGCCTTCACCTTCACCAAGTTCGAGCCGGCGGGCATGGTCTCGGGCAATGACGCGATCAAGAACGCCACCTCGATCCTCGACTATGTGTTCCGCGAACTGGCGGTCTCCTATCTCGGCCGGCATGACCTGGCGCATGTCGACACCTCCGACTTCGCCTCCACCACGCTCGGCAAGGGCATGGCGGAGGGGCGCTCCGACCCCTATTCCAAGGGTCTGACGCGCGGCCACAAGCTGGCGGTGGTCAAGGCCGGCGGCGGCGAGCCCAAGGGCCAGCTGGGCGGCGGCTCCGCTGGCGGCGTTTCGCCGGGCGGATCGGGCGTCAAGGACAATGTCCGCCCGCTGGTCACCGCGCGGGCCGGCCAGACGGCGCTCGCCCAGGCCGTTTCCGCCCAGGCGGCGGCCGAGCCCTCGGCCTTCAAGCGCGATTTCTCGCCGGAAGCCGCGCCCCAGGCCTCGCCGGCCGCCATGGCGCAGATCGAGGCGGCGGTGGCGGCCGAGCAGGTCAATCCCCTGCCCTCCGTCGCGGACCAGCGCGCCCAGGCCCTGATGAAGGGCTATACCGGCAATAGCTGCGCCGAATGCGGCAATTTCACCATGGTGCGCAACGGCACCTGCGAGAAATGCGACACGTGTGGAAGCACAAGCGGGTGCAGTTGATCCTGTGACTGGGGGACTCGTCCCCCCGACAAGGGATAAGGCTTGAAAAGACGGGCGGCACGATTGCCGCCCGTTTTGCATAAGCAGCAACACGGAAATCCGCGCGAAAGGAGGGCCGGAAGCGAACGTCCCGTTGTGGGCGACGAAGAAAAATTTCCGCCGCAGAGCGCGGGCCTGCCTCGAAGGCTGCTTTCGACCCAGTTGCCGTCGTTCAATGACCCGTTGGGATTCCCGGAAACATGCCGCTTGTGCCGCAACCGAATGCCATAGCATTTGGAACGGTAGCGCAGGTTGCAGACTTGACGCGGCGGCGAAGAAGCTGCTGGCCGCTCGCGCGTCAAATTGGCGATTGCTTACTTCCCTACGATGCTCTCCTCGCATACTGTGCACCCCGGATCGTATACCCAGCAACGGTAACCGAAATGACTGGTCTTTGACGTGCAGGCGGACTATCGAACACGAGATCATTTACTGTTGCCTGAAGAAGGCTAGGAACCAATATCGTGCAAACACCGCTGAACGCCTCAGCAAGCAGTGCAGGCGCACTGCTATCCAATACAACTTTCGAGATACCACCATTTCAACGTGAGTATTCTTGGGGTTTGGATGAGGTAACCGATTTCTGGACCGACTTAAGAAATAATCTTGAATCGGACTCATATTTTCTTGGCTTGATTATCCTAACCGAAGGCGAAGATCGCAAACATGTTGTTGATGGCCAGCAACGCTTGATCACGCTTACATTGCTTGCAAACGCGATATATCACGAGGCACTAAAGCGCGACCGATCGGCGCTAGCAGACCGGATCTTGGCCGACTTCATTCGTGCAATCGACTATGATTCTGATGAAACGGACCCACGCGTTCGGCTTTCCGATCTCCGCGACGACGAGACATTCCAAACTATATTGGCGACCGGACGGCCACCGCCAATTGAAGACAAGGACTCGGTGTCAGCGCGAATGGCAGATTCATACGACTTCTTGTTGAAGCGATTGCGTGAGGACCTCGCCCAAGATCCGTTCAAACGCCTGGGCAAATGGACAAAGTTTCTTACGGACCGTCTGTACTTTGCCGTTTTCCTACACCCTGACTCTTCGTCCGCGTATCAGGTATACGAGGTCATCAACACACGAGGAAAGGAACTAACCACCGCTGACCTTCTAAAAAACTACGTTCTCAGTCAGACTCCTGAAAGCTCGCGTCCAGATCGCTACGAGGAGTGGCAAGGTATCCAGCGCCGATTTGCCGATGAGGGATCCAACAGCTTCGTTCAGTTTATTCGGCACGCTGTGACTGTCAACGCCGGCCATGTGCTACCCAAGGATTTGTTCGGCTTTCTGGCCAATCGGCTGGTTTTCTTCGGCAAAACTCCCCCAACCGTCCCTGAGTTGATGAAGTATTTGAGCGAACAACTCCCTCTGTACTTGCAGATGATAGATCCCAGCCTAGATGGACCCGCGGAGCCCGGTGCTCTGAAAGTGTTCGCCGCGCTGAACAGCTTGGGCGTGATTGCTGTACGGCCGATGCTGCTCGCGATCGCGAAGGTGCCCGATGCAACGGAAGGCATGGACTATGTCTTACGCCTTGTTGTGCGCCGAATGATCGTTGGCAATCTCGGCACTGGCAATGTCGAGCGGAGGTTTGGCGAAGCAGCTCGAAAAATCGCTGAGTTGAACGACTGGCACTCTGTGGTCGGAGACTTCCGCGACCTCAATCCTCAGCGGGAGGATTTCGTACGTCAGCTGACCACACGTTCGTTCAACAAAAACCTGCTCGCTTTTGTTCGGCGCTCAGTCATCCAGGACACCCGTACACCTGAGCATGCTGGTACTCTTCACTTTATCTGGACCCGCCAAGCGGAGTCGTGGGCTGGGATGAGTGAAGAAGACGGAGCGTACTGGGGAGCGACCATCGGCAACACGCTACTAGCTGGCTTAGAACGCCGCCCCAAGGGGATCGACTCTTGGCCTGAATTCAAGGCCGGACTACTCCCGCACGCCATTGACAATGAGTGGCGAAATACCCTCGACGCTATGGAAGAGTGGGATGCCGAAGCCGTTGACAAGACTGGCAAGATTCTGGCCGAGGCGGCTGGCGAGCTTTGGTATGCGGACTAGCTCAACTGATCGCGAAGGTCGGGAGGCAAAGATATTCGAGGTGCTCAACCGTAGCGTCGAGGTTGCCGCGCTTGATGCGCTGATTTACGCTTACAAACCGGAACCCCGCGAATTTGACTTAGCTCAAACAGCGATCGTGTTGGACTCCAGCGCCTTTTTGCGTCTGGGTCCGCACGTCGACGTGATCGACTATCTCAATTCGAGGCATGAGGCGCCAGTGGTCCTCCCGGGGCAGACAATACAGGAATTTTGGAACAACAATCTTAACGTAGCAGATTCAATTGCGACTGGAATCAGGAAGAAGTACGAAGATCTAAAAAAAGAGATTCAAAAGGTTGATGAGAATTTCCAAGATTTTGGCGAACGGTTCACTGCCCTGATCGACGAGTTTCGAACCTCATTTGGCTATGCCTATGACGGCATCACGGTGCGTCGCACGATGTCCTTATTCGAGGTTCTGCGAGAAAAAGCGCTGATCTCCTACGTTCGCCGCGATCGATTCATCGGGCTTGCTGCGCACCGCAAGCAAACGAAAACTCCTCCGGGTTTCAAGGATGATCTCGATGGTGATTTTTTCGTATGGCTGGACATGCTTGACAGCCTATTGATCGCGCAATCTCGGCACATGCCATTCGACAATGTTGTACTTGTTAGCAACGACAAAAAGCCTGACTGGAGCCGTGAAGGGATTGCCCACCCGATTCTATGCGCTGAGTTGATGACACTGACTGGCGTTCCGTTCGAAACTTGGGACGTCGGCAAGTTGGTTCAGAAGGTTGCAGCGGCAGGTGAATAGAGTGCGGACTGCTGATCGCCCCCCCAAGGGTTGCTTTCAGAAAGCCTTGAACCGGCCTTTAGGCCGATATGCGGTGCCCCAAGGTCGTTGGTGATGCGTGGCGCAAGCGACTGGACGGCACCAATTCTGCGATTGAACGGATGTCTGATATCGTGGGTCCATGTCCGAAAGTTGCCGGACCGCTTCGCACCCA
>JAUIBM010000231.1 GCA_030428345.1 Alphaproteobacteria bacterium
TTGTAGTGCTCCGCGTGCTGCCGGTAGTTCTCACCCATCACCCGGTCGCCAGCCGAGAGGGCATCGCGAGCCAGAGTCGTGTACTTTTCAGCGAGATGAGCGGCGTTGCCGCGGATCTTCACATCCGGACCGTTGCTCTCATAATTGCGGCTCATCGGGTTCGGCTGCTTGCGCCCGCGGCCCCGCATGCGATTCTTCTGCTGTGATTGCCTCATTTACTTCTCATCTGTCGAGTGATGTCGATCGCCGCATTGCGCCGCACTTCGCAGGGTCGGGAGCGCACCTGGCGCATCGCCTGTCGATTGCCTTCACGAAGGACAATTCATGTTACCTGATCGGGTTTGCCCCAACGTTCCCGCAAAGCCCCGGAAAACGACCATTTTCGCGAATGGATACAAAAAATGGCAGGAAACGTTCTAGCAACTCCGGCGATTCAATTGCCGCCGTTGCACGGTCGCGAAACTACCCGGTTCATCAGTCATTTCCAAGTCTTTTTTGCGACGCACGCGGCGCTTCCCCAAATGCGGCGCCACGGAGCGGCAACAAGAGTTCATACCGGCTGCAATCCGAGCGTCAAGACCCGCTCAATGCCGGCAATATCCCGGTGGACTCCAAGGATTTTCCAGCCCGATGAAACGGCCAGCGCCTCAATCTGCGCCAGCTGCCCGGCGCCCATCTCGAGATAGGCCCTGCCGCCGACCTTCAGCACGCCGGCGCCCTCTGCGAGGATCCTTCGATACGCATCCAGACCGTCTACCCCTCCATCGAGGGCGAGGCGTGGATCGTGGTCGCGCACTTCGCGATCAAGCGATGCGATATCCCTGGAACCGATATAGGGCGGATTTGAGACCAGGAGGTCGAACCTGCCCTCCAGCCGGTCGAAGAAGTCGGTTTGCACCGCGACAAGTCGGCTTGAAACCGCATTGCGCCGGGCGTTGGCAAGGGCGATCTGGAGCGCTTCGGGAGAAATGTCACAGGCCCAAGCCCGCGCCTTCGACCGGTTGGCGAGGATGGCGACCGCGATCGCCCCGCTGCCGGTTCCCATATCCGCAAATTCAAAGGGTGCGCTTTCGCCGTAATCGGCCAGCACCCGCTCGACCAGCAATTCGGTGTCAGGGCGCGGGTCCAGCACGGCGGGGCTGATTTCGAACTCAAGCCCGAAAAAGCCGCGCAGACCGACGATCCGCGATACCGGCTCGCCGCCCGCACGGCGGTCGAGCAAGGAGCGCCAGAGCGAAGCAGATGGAGCGTCTGCTTCGTCCGAAATTCTGGAAATCAGGCCGGCATGATCAAGGTGCAGCACATGTTGCAGCAGAAGGCGCGAATCGAGCCTTGCATCCGACACGCCGGCGCGACGCAGGACAGCGGCGCCTTCCTCGATCAATTGCCGGATCGTCACGCCTCGTCGCCCAGTTCCGCCAGCAGGCTCGCCTGGTGATCGGAAGTCAGGCCGTCGATCAACTCGTCCAGGCCTTCGCCCTCCATGATCCGATCAAGCTTGTAGAGCGTCATGTTGATCCGGTGATCCGTGACCCGGCCCTGTGGGAAGTTATAGGTCCGGATGCGCTCCGAGCGATCGCCCGAACCGACCTGGCCGCGCCTTGTGCTGGCGCGGGCGTCGTCGGCGCGTTGCCGCTCCAGGTCGTACAGGCGGGCGCGCAGGGTCTTCATCGCATTGGCGCGGTTCTGGTGCTGCGATTTCTCGGAAGAAGTGACGACGATGCCCGTCGGCAGGTGGGTGATGCGGACCGCCGAATCGGTGGTGTTGACATGCTGACCGCCCGCGCCCGAGGCGCGCATCGTGTCGATGCGAATGTCCTCCGCCTTGATCTCGATGTCGATGTCCTCGGCTTCAGGGAGAACCGCCACGGTTGCCGCTGAGGTGTGAATGCGCCCCCCGGCCTCGGTCTCCGGCACGCGCTGGACGCGATGTACGCCGGATTCGAATTTAAGCCGGGCAAAGACGCCCTTGCCCGTGATCGAGGCGATGATTTCCTTGTAGCCGCCGACCTCGCCCTCGCTTTCCGAAAGCACCTCGACCTTCCAGCGCCGCGCGGCGGCGTAGCGCTCATACATGCGGAACAGATCGCCGGCGAACAGGGCAGCCTCCGACCCGCCGGTGCCAGCGCGCACTTCCAGGATGGCGCTCTTGTCGTCCGCATGATCGCGGGGCAGCAGCAGCAACTGGATATCCCTGTGCAATTGCTCGACCCGCTCCTCGGCCTCGGGAAGCTCCAGTTCGGCAAGCTCGCGCATTTCCGCGTCTGTCGCCTTGTCGGCCAGCAGTTCCTCCAGCCCCTCGAGCGCCTTCTCCGCCTCGCGCAGGGCGCGGATGCGACCGACAACCTCGTCGAGGCCGGAATATTCCGAGGCAAGCCGGACATAGGTCTCTGGGTCCGGGCCGCCGGCCATCTCGCTTTCCAGGCTGCCGTGCCTGCGCAAGAGCTGATCGAGTTTTTCTTTGTTGAGCATGAACCTACCGGAACGACAGCATCAAAATGCGGCGCAGGAGCGCGCCGCCTCCTCGCTAGTGGATTGGAATCGACATTTGAAGGCCTCTTGCCGAGCGTTCCCGTTCAAATGTCCAACCCGGGAAATCCGCCGGCATGTGATAGGACGCCATTCATCCGGTGCTCCCGCCCGCTCGCGGGAGCACTAGTAATGGATTCCGTGGCTGTCGGCAAAATCGATCAGCAATTCGCGCATCGTCTGGCCGCCGATCGGCTCTTCGATCGCCGGCAGCAGCTTTTCCGCCAGTTGCCGAGCGTCGAGCTGGCGCAGCATCGCCTTGACAGGCCCGATCGAGGAGGAGGACATTGAGAGCGAACGATAGCCAAGCCCGATCAACGCCATCGCGGCAAGCGGCTTGCCGGCAAGTTCCCCGCACAGGGTGAGCGATCGCTGATACTGCCCGGCCTTGACAGCGATGCGGCGCAGGACGCGCAGGAAGCTGCGCGACAGAGGATCGAAACGGGTGGCGATGCGCGGATTTCCACGATCGCTGGCCATGATGAACTGGAACAGGTCGTTGGAACCGACCGACACGAAGTCGACTTCCTGCATCAGTTCGTCAAGCTGCCACAACAGGGCCGGAACCTCGATCATCGAGCCAAGCTCGAACCGCGAAGGCATGGCGTGGCCGAACCGCTCGAGCACCGCGACCTCTCGCGCCACGATCTCCTTGACCTTCCGGACTTCCCGGACCTCGGTAACCATCGGCAGCATGACCTTGAGCTTTCGCCCTGCGCCGGCCTTCAACAGGGCCCTGATCTGCATGCGGATCAGCCCCGGCCGGTCGATCGACAACCGGATCGCGCGCCAGCCCAGCGCCGGATTCTCTTCCTGGATCACATTGCCATAGGGCAGCACCTTGTCGCCGCCGATATCCAGCGTCCTGAAAGTGACGTCCCGGTCCCCCGCCGCAGCCAGCGTCGCGCGATACAGCTCCTCCTGCTCGCTCGGACGGGGAAAGCGCGATGCGACCATGAACTGCAATTCGGTGCGAAACAGGCCGATGCCGGCCGCGCCGGACTGATCGAGCTGCGGCAGGTCCATCGCCAGCCCGGCATTCATCATCAATTCCACATCGACGCCGTCCACCGTGCAGGACGGCAAGGCGCGCAACTGGTCATAGGCGGCCTGGCGGCGCGCCCGAAAACGGACCTTCTCGGCATAGGCGGTTTCCACATCCGGCGCCGGGCGCAGATGCGCCAGGCCGTCATCGCCATCGACGATGATCGCCTTGCCGCTTTCCGCCAGCGAAAGGATGTTGTGCGCCTGCCCGACCACCGGGATGCCGAGAGCCCGCGCCACGATCACGACATGGCTGGTCGGAGCGCCCTCCTCCAGGACCAGACCGCGCAGATTTTCGCGGGAGTAATCAAGGAGCTCCGCCGCGCCCATATTGCGCGCCACCACGATGTAGTCGCCCGATATGCTCTCGGCGATCGGCCCGTGCGGCTTGCCCACCAGTTCGCGCAGAAGCCGGAACGCCAGGTCCTCGAAATCATGCAGCCGCTCGCGCAGATAGGGGTCCTGCTGGCGCATCATCCGCGCGCGATTGTCGCTCTGGACCTTCTCCACTGCGGCCTCGGCCGTCAGCCCGTTGGCGATGGCCTCCTCCATCCGCCGTACCCAGCCGCGATCATTGGCGAACATGCGATAGGCCTCGAGCACCTCGCGATGTTCGCCGTCGCTTGCGATCTCGCGCCGGTCCAGCAGATCGTCGATGGAGATGCGCAAGCGGCCCAACGCCTCGCGCAGGCGGACGATCTCGCTGTCGACATCCTCGTTGAACAGATTGGTGACGACAACGCGCGGCTCGTGCAGCACGATGTAGCCAAGCCCGATGCCTTCCGCCAGAGCGGCGCCGTCGATCTGCACGGGGCGCGAAAGATCGAGCCCCGTCCCCTGCTTGTTGAGGCCTTCCAGTTCGCCGGCCGCGATCAGCTCGGCAAGCACCATGGCGGTCGTCTCGAGCGCCTCGACCTCGTCGTCCGCATAGAGCCGCTTGGCCTGGTTCTGGACGACCAGCACCCCCAGCACACGCCCGGAGCGCAGAATGGGAACGCCCAGAAAGGAGTTGAATATCTCTTCGCCGGTTTCCGGCAGATAGGCGAAGGCCGGATGCTCACGCGCATTGTCGAGATTGAGCGCGCGCGCCGTTGCCGCGATGGTGCCGACAAGCCCCTGCCCGATCTTGAGCGAAGCCTCATGCACGGCGCCGGGATTTAGGCCTTCGGTGGCGAACAGTTCCAGCACGCCGTCGGCGCGCAGGACATAGACCGAGCACACCTCGGCAACCATGTTGGCCGCGATGTGCTTTACGATCTTGTCCAGCCTCTGCTGCGCGCCGAGCGATTCCGCCATGACTTCGCGGAGGCGCCGGAGCAACACGCGTGGGCCTGTCGCAACGCTTCTCATCGTTTCCAGTCTCGTCCGGAGGCGTCGCCCCCAAACGCCAAAACAGCGAGCTGCAAAATGCAGGCCCCGCAGTCGAGTGATAGCACCGTTTACCGTGGCGCCTGAGAAAATTTATTTCTTGTCGAGCCCGTAGACCGAATGCAAGGTGCGTACCGCCAGTTCGCCGTAGTCGGCGTCGATAAGCACTGAAAACTTGATCTCCGACGTGGTGATCGCGCGGATGTTGATGCCCTTGGAAGCGAGGGCGGAAAACGCGGTCGCCGCGACGCCGGCATGGCTGCGCATGCCGATGCCGATGACCGAAACCTTGACCAGACCCTTGTCGCTCTGGATGAGCTCAAAGCCGATCTTGTCGCGCGCCGCCTCAACGATGCGCAGCGCCTTGGCGACATCGCCCTCGGGAACGGTGAACGTCATGTCGGTGCGCGAGCCGTCTTCAGAGACGCTCTGCACGATCATGTCGACAAAAATCCCGGCCGCCGCCTCCTCCTCTAAGACCTTCGCGGCCATCCCTGGCGAGTCCGGCACGCGGCCGATCGTGATGCGACCTTGAGACGCGTCCAAGAGCACATCGTCGATCGTCAACTGCTCCATGTCGACACCCCGCAAGCGATCGACGACGTCCGCGGGGTTGGTGGGGCCGGCGGCTTCGACAGGCTGGTTGCCGGCGGCAAGCACCTCCGGCGGCTTCTCCAGCTCGAACACCTTATGAACGGCCCGC
>JAUIBM010000232.1 GCA_030428345.1 Alphaproteobacteria bacterium
CGGGATCGCGATCTTTTCGGCCACTGCGAGCAGTCGCGGATCGATCCCGCGCCGCGTCGTTGCATCGCTTGCCACTGAAGTCATTACCGTCTCCGCCAATCCCCGAAAGGCGGGGCCGCAAGTCTCCCGGCCCCGCATGCGCCGCGCCGGGGCAGGGCCCCGTTCATGTCTCCAGGGTCAGGTGATGGAGCCGACCACGCCTTCCAGCAGGTAGTTCATGCCGTCGAGCTCGGGATCGTAATTGTCGTAGCTCTTGTCGATCACCAGCTTGCCGGTGTTGTCCTTGAGCGGGCCGACATAGATCGGCTTGCCGGCCTTCAGGCCCTCGATGGCGGCGTCGGCGGCCTTGATGGCCTCGGGCGTCGCGCCGGCGCCATAGGGTGTGTTGCGAACCATGTCGTTGTGGTAGCCGCCGGAGACGAAGTTCGGCAATTCCTCGCCCTTGCCCAGCATGTCGGCATACATGGTGTAGATGGTTTCCCACTTGTATTCCGCGCCGGTGATGAAGCCCTTGGGCGCCAGCGGCGCCTGCGAGGCGTTGTGGCCGCAGGTCTTGACGCCGCGTCCCTCTGCGGTCTCGATCACCACCTTCGGTCCGTCGACATGGCAGGTGATGACGTCGCAACCGGCGTCGACCAGGGCGTTGGCGGCTTCCGCCTCGCGAACCGGCATCGACCAGTCGCCGGTGAAGATCACCTGGACAGTGGCCTTGGGGTTCACGCTGCGCGCGCCGAGCAGGACCGAGTTGATGTTGGACAGGACCGAGGGAATCGGCTTGGCCGCGACGAAGCCGATCTTGCCCGAGGTGGTCGACAGGCCGGCGGCGACGCCGTCGACATAATGGGCCTGGTTGAGATAGGCGAAATAGCTGCCGGCGTTCTTCGGGTCCTTGTCCTTGTTCCACAGCGGCGCGGCGTGGCGGAACTGGACGTCGGGATATTTGTTGGCGAGGTCGACGACGAAGGGAGAATAATAGCCGAAGGAGGTGGCGAGGATCAGGTTGGCGCCGTCCAGATTGATCATCGATTCCATGGATTTGGAAACGGCGTCGGTCTCCGGGACGTTTTCCTCCTCGACGACGGTGACGTTGGGCACCTTCTTGAGGATTTCCATGGCCACGGCGTGGGCCTGGTTCCAGCCGAAATCGTCGCGCGGGCCAACATAGACCGCGCCGACGATGACCTTTTCGGCCGCGAAGGATTTCAGGGCGGAGAAGGGAAGGGCGGTGCTGGCGAGGCCTGCGGCGCCGGCCTTCAAAAGGCTGCGTCTGCTCAATGAATTGCTAGGCATGAATTTGCTCCTGTCTGGCGGGCCCGGTGGGGCGGTGAAGCCGGTTCGGCCTCAACCCGTTGCAGGACAAAGCAAGTCCCTTGCCAGACTCGCGAACATTGCGCCGGGAGGCGATTCGGGCAGGATTTTCAGGCTTTTGCCGATCCAACCCGGCAACGAGGGATAACTTGCGGGCGATCGTCGCCCGACCAGGCGGCCGAACTGCCGCCCATCTATTCAACATAGATCAAAAATTAGGCAACAAATGGCGCTTGGCATACCAACGTGACCAGCGCCCGAGCCTTCATGGCTTGGCGATCAACCCGCTTGCTGAATAGGTCGCGTCCAGCTTCATCTGCAGATAATCATCGCCACGCACCGGCGGATATTTCACCGGGCGGGAAGCGTCCGCGCATCCGGGCAGGCATTCGACGATCGCGTCCGGGTTCGGGTCGAGGAAGAAGGCGATGGAATAGCGCTCGCGGCCGGCCGGATTGACGACCCGGTGCGGGGTTGAGACATAGATGTCGTTGGTCCAGCGCATCAGGCAATCGCCGATATTGCAGACGAACGCGCCGGGGATGACAGGGGCGCGAAGCCATTCGCCATTGCGGGTGCGCACTTCGAGGCCTCCCGCCGCATCGGTGGCGAGCAGGGTAACGCAGCCGTAGTCCGTGTGTTCGCCCGCTCCCAACTGGCCTTTGTCCATTGACGCGGGCCGGGGCGGGTAGTGCAGCAGGCGAAGCGTGGCGAGCGGCCGGTCCAGCTTGTCCTCGAAGTAATCCGCCGCCAGGCCCAGATCAGTGGCGAAGGCGCGGTGCAGCAGCCGGCCGAGCGCCCAGGCCGCATCGAAATAGGCGAGCATGATGCTGCGGAATTCCGGCAGGTCTGGCCACAGATTGAGGGCGCGGAACCGCGCGCCGGCCAGCAATTGCGGATCGTCCGGCGCAAGCTCGAGGCCAATATTATAGGCCTCCTTCAGGTCGGCGGGCCGGGTGGGGTCGAGCGCCTCGCCCTTCATCGGGACATAGCCGCGATTGCCGGAAGCGGCGGAATATCGCACGGCTTGCTTCACCGCGTCGGGCGCGGCGAACAGCGCCTCGGCCTGGGCGAAGGCGTCCCGCATCAGCGCGTCCGACAGAAAATGCCCGGTGATGTAGAAAAAGCCAATGCCCCGGCACGCCTCGCCGATGCTCGCGGCGATTTCGGCCAGGGCCTCTTCGCCGCCGGCGGCGAGGGCGGAGATGTCGATTACGGGAATTTCGCTGTTCTGCATCGGGAACTCCTTCAGGCGAATTTCTTCGAAGCCAAGGTATGGGCGGCAATGAGCGCGCCCAGATCGACACCGACAGGCATGCCATCGACGACGCGCCAGTCGCCAGCGACCATGACGCGGTCGGCGCGGTTCGCGCCGCAATGCACCAGCGCCGCGATCGGATCATGCGCGCCGGAAAAGCGGATGTCGTCAAGGGTGAACATGGCGAAATCGGCCTGCTTGCCGATGGCGATCTCTCCGATGTCGTCGCGTCCCAGGCAACGCGCCGATCCTTGCGTCGCCCATCGCAGCGCATCGCGATGCGTCACCTCTTCCGTCGACTGGTAGTGCAGGCGATTGACCATCATGGCGTGGCGAACCTCCTCCATCAGGTTGGAGCCGTCATTGGAGGCCGAGCCGTCGACGCCCAGCCCGACCGGGCTCCCGGCTGCTTCCAGTTCGCGCGTCTTGCAGAAACCGGAGGCCAGAACGGCGTTTGACGTGGGGCAATGGCAGACGCCGACGCCGTGGCGGCCAAGCTTTTCGCAGTCCTCGCAGGTGAAATGGATGCCGTGCGCCAGCCAGACGCGTGGCTGCAGCCAGCCGACATCCTCCAGCCAGTCGATCGGGCGGTAGCCGAAATGCTCGAGGCAGAAGGCTTCCTCGTCCATGGTTTCGGCGAGATGGGTGTGCAGGCGGCAATCGTGTTTCTCCGCCAGGGCGGCGGTCTGGCGCATCAGGCTCTTGCTCGCGGTGAAGGGCGCGCAGGGCGCCAGTGCGATCTGCGTCATCGCCCCGTCGGAGCGGTCGTGATAGCGCTCCAGGACCCTGACGCTGTCGGCCAGGATGGTGTCCTCGTCCTGGACGATGTGGTCGGGCGGCACCGCGCCGTCCTTCTGCGACAGGTTCAGCGAGCCGCGCGTGATCGTGGCGCGCAATCCCAGCGCCCTGGCTTCCGCGACCTCGATATCGGTCGCGTCGTCGAGGCCGGGAAAGACCATGTAATTGTGGTCCATGGCGGTGGTGCAGCCTGATATCAGCAATTCGGTCAGGGCGAGCCGGACCCCGAGCACGAACATGTCGCGGTCGAGCCGGCCCCAGATCGGATAGAGCGCCATCAGCCACGGGAACAGTTCCTTGTCGATCGCCTGCGGGTGCGCGCGGCTCAAGGTCTGGAAGAAGTGGTGATGGGTATTGATGAGGCCGGGCAGCACCACATGTCGGCGCGCATCGAACCATTGATCCACCGGCGCGGCGGGCTCTGCGCCTGACGGCACGAATTCGACGATACGGCCGTTCTCGACCACCAGGCCGGCATCGGCGCCTTCGGCAAGTATTGCAAGCGGGTTGCGGATCCATAGGCGCATCGGGGTCTCCTTCGGGTTGCGCCGTGACCCATGCAAGGCTTGTGCCGGATCGGCCTCACGCGCCAAGGAAGCGGGGCAGCCTCTTCGCCACACGGTCCAGGAAGGCGGCGCGGCTTTGCGGCGTGGAGACATCCATCAGGTAATGCGCCAGATAGAGGGTGCGGCACTTGCGTGCGAACAGCGCCCGCATGCCGCGCAGCAGGGTCTTGCGGCCCGGCTGGCCGACCAGGAACGACAGCCAGAAGGGGGCACCGCAGGTGGTCACGATCGCGATGCGCCGCACCTGCGTCAGCAAGGGGGTGATTGCCCCGCCCTGCCGATTGACCTCGAAGGCGACGCCCGGCGTCCAGATGCGTTCCAGCCAGCCCTTGAGCATGGCTGGAAGGCCGTACCACCAGGTCGGATAGACGAACACAATCGCTTCGGCCCAGGCCAGATCGGCCGCGTGGGCGGGCAGGGGATGGTCGGCGGCGGTCATGTCGTTATAGGCGCGACGCTCGTCGGCACGCATGATCGGGTCGAAACCCTCTGCATAAAGATCGATCAGCCGGCTCTCGTGCCCGGCGGCCGACAGCGCGGACAGGACCCGGTCGCGCAGGGCGGCCGAATAGCTTTCGGGAACGGGGTGGCAGTAGATGACGAGGACGCGCATGCGGGCTCCGCGACGCTTGCAGGTTGTTGGCTGGCCGATACCCGCAACCGGGTCAGGCGTCCTGGCATTCGCGGCAGTCGCCGCGCAACTCCACGGTGGACTGGCGCAGGCGGAAGCCGGATTGCCGGGCCAGGGCTTCCAGATGCCGGGTCAGGCCGGAGTCGGCATATTCGGCGACCTTGCCGCATTTCTCGCAGATGGTGAAGCTGACGGCGCGATGCGTCTCGCAATCGGGATGGCGGCAGGCGACGAAGGCGTTGAGGCTTTCGAGGCGATGCACCATGCCGAAGTCGACCAGCTTGTCGAGCGCGCGATAGACCTGCAGCGGGGCGCGCATGCCCTTGTCGCGCAGGCGATCGAGCAAGGTGTAGGCGCTGAGCGGATTCTGCGACCCGGACAGTTCGCCATAGACGAGGGCCTGGTTGCGGGTGAGCTCCGGCGCAGCAGCGTGGGAATGGTCGTGTTCGTTCATCGCAATCATTCTCTCATCGGGTCCGACGACTGACAAGGCGGACGGGAACCAGCGTCAGCAGGAAAAGGGCAAGCGCGGCGACTACGATGCTGGGCCCCGAAGGGGTATCCCATTGCAGCGATCCGACCAGCCCCCCGACCACCGCGAGCGCGCCGGCAAGGGCGGCGATGACCGCCATCTGCTCCGGGCCGGAGGAGAGGCGACGGGCGGTCGCGGCGGGAATGATCAGCAGCGCCGTGATCAGCATGACGCCGACGATCTTCATTGAGATCGCCACCACGATCGCGAGCAGGAACATGAAGACCATCTTGACCGGCTCGGGATTCATGCCCTCGGCGGCCGCCAGCTGTTCGTTCACTGTCGCCGCGAAGAGCGGCCGCCAGATCCAGGTGAGCACGAGGAGCACCGCCGCTCCGCCGGTATAAATGATCGCGATGTCGCGCCACGACACGGCGAGAATGTCGCCGAAAAGAAAGCCCATCAGGTCGATCCGGACCCAGGTCATGAAGGCGAGGCAGACGAGACCCAGAGCCAGCGCGGAATGGGCGAGCAGCCCGAGGAGCGCGTCGGAAGACAGCGATGATCGCTGGCGCAGCGCCAGCAGCGCCATGGA
>JAUIBM010000233.1 GCA_030428345.1 Alphaproteobacteria bacterium
CGGGCGGGCGCGGAGAAATCAGCTCCATGTAGGCGTTCATCACCAGTACGGCGGTCATGCCCTCGGGCATCTCCGGCGCGCAGGCGGCGTCGCCGGGGAACAGTGCGGTCCATTTCTCGAAGAGCGCTTCGTCCAGCGTCACCGGCGCTTCGCCAAAGCTCTTGCCGGGCTGGAAATCCTCGAAGGTGATCATGCGTCGTTCCTCTGCGCCTGCGGCATCTTGAAGGCGTCCGCGCCGCGCGGCTCGAAGACGATCTCAACCTTGTCGCCAATCCGGGTCTCCAGCCGGTCATCGCCGATCACGTTCAGCATCAGCCGCACGCCTTCGGTCACATCGACCAACGCCAGGACGTAGGGCAGATGGTCGCGGAACGCCTTGGTCGGGCCGCGGTGGACGATGGAGAAGCTGGCGACGGTGCCGCGCCTGCCGCTGTCGAGCCAGACCAGATCAGGCGACTGGCATTTACCGCACCAGCTGCGCGGGACGGCCTGCGCGGCGCCGCAGGCGGTGCAGTGTTGCAAGACCAGACGGCCCTGTTGCGCTGCATCCCAATAGGGGCGGCTGTCGGCGTTCGGCGTGGGGATGGGCAGATCCATGGGTTATTCCTGTCCCAGAACGAGGCTGCAATGGGCCGAAAGGATGCCACCATCACCATGGACGAAGGCCAGCTCTGCGCCATCGACCTGGCGCGCATCGGCCTCGCCGCGCAATTGATGGGCAGCCTCAACGATGTGGAAGGCGCCGCCGGCAGCGCCGGAATGACCATAGCTCATCAGCCCGCCGTGGGTATTGGTGGGCAGCCGCCCGCCAAGCGACAGATCGCCTGCCAGCGCGGCCTTGCCAGCCTCGCCCTTGTTGAAGAAGCCGATCGATTCCAGCTCGACCAGCAGGGTGATGGTGAAGCTGTCGTAGATCTCGGCGACGTCGATATCCGCCGCCGTCACGCCTGCTTGGGCAAAGGCCATTGTCGAGGAGGTCTTGCAACCGAACTCCGTGAGCGAGGGGGCGGCCATGATGTGTTCGTGCGTATGACCCTGGCCGCTGCCCAGCACGCGCACCGGCTTGCGGGTATCGCGGGCGGCGTCGGCAGCGCTGACAATCACCGCAGCGCCGCCGTCGGAGATCAGGCAGCAGTCCAGCAGCCGCAGCGGTGAGGCGATGACGCGGCTGTCGGAGACCTCCTCCAGCGTCAGTGGATCGCGCTTGGTCGCCTTGGGGTGCAGCGCCGCATGGGCGCGGGCGGCGACCGAGATCGCCGACAGCTCGTCGCGCGAGATGCCGTAGCGGTGCAGATAGGCCTGCGCGACCAGCGCATAGGAAGCCGGCACCGACATGCCATAGGGCTGTTCGAACTCCGGATGACCCACAGTGGCCAGCGCCGCCACCGCGCCGTCCCGGCTCATGCCGGTCAGCCTGTTGTCACCGGTGACGCAGAGGACGTGACGGCAGGCGCCGGATTCGACCAGCGCGACGGCATTGGCCAGCATTATGCAGGCGGTGGCGCCGCCGGCCTGGATGGCCGTGTTGAAGGTCGGGCTGATGCCGTAATATTCGCAGAAAACCGAGCTCAGCATCAGATGTGGCACGGTCATCGAATAGCCGCAGAGTACGCCGTCGATATCCGAGGCCTTCAGCCCGGCGTCCGTCAGCGCGGCATTGGCGGCTTCGGCATGCAGGCCCATCGCGGTCGATCCCGGCAACTCGCCCATGGCCGTGTCGGCAACGCCGGTGATGCGCGCGCTATGTTGTTTGCGGAGCGTCACGCTTGGCTGTCCTTTTTGCTCATGCGGTCCCAGTCGAAGGCAAGCGGCTGCTTGTCGAGGAAGCGTTGCACCGCCTCTTTGTGGTAGTCGGAAGCGAGGCACAGCGCCTGCGCCATCGCCTCCATATCGGCCAGTGCGCGCTGGTCGCTGTGCAGCGCCTGGTTGAGGATGGTCTTGGACATCCCGGTCGCCAGTCGCGAGGCGCTGTCGAAGCGGCGGGCGAGGGTGAGGGCCGCGTCCATCAGCGCCTCGGGTTGGTGGATCTCCAGCACGATGCCGAGGTCTTTGGCTTCCTCCGCACCGAAGGAGCGGGCAGTCATCACCAGCTCCTTGGCGCGGGCGAGCCCGACGATGCGCGGTAGCAGGAAGAAGCCGCCCAGGTCCGGTACCAGGCCGATGCGGGAGAAGACGGCGCAGAACCGCGCGCGGGGCGAGGCCAGCACGAAATCCGCCGCCAGCGCAAGGTTCAGCCCGGCGCCATAGGCCGGGCCGTCGACGGCGGCGATCACCGGCAGCTCCAGATTGGAGAGTTCGGTGAACCAGGTGTGCAGTAGCGCGATCCGCTCGCGGTTGGCCTCGACCGGGCGCTCCTCCTCCGACAGCGCTTTGAGATCGCCACCGGCGCAGAACGCGCCGCCCTCGCCGGTGATGATCAAGGCGCGCAGGTCGCGGTCGGCGCGGATCTTCGGCAGCAGCGCGGCGATCTCCTCGCGCATGGAGATGTCCAGAGCATGACGGACTTCGGGCCGGGTAAAGCGGATCATGCCGGTGCGCCCCTGAGTCTCATAGGTAAGCGTCTGGTAGGTTTCGGTCATGTGGTCTCGCTTGGATATTTCTTATGGAGAAGATAATTTGTAATAGAGAATTACCGCCCTGCCGGATCTTTTGTCAACCGGATATCCGACAGGGCGGGAGAGGAGAGCGATTGCGTTTGGGTCAGATACGCTCGGCCTCCGGGAGGGACGGTCGCCCAAACCGCACGAGCAGGACGCCGGGCAGGCCGAGCGCCAGCGCCAGCAGCAGCAGGATGCCCTGGGTCAGCCCCAGCATGCCACCGCCGGGCGCTGCCATGACGATGCCACCCGCACCCAGCAGCATCCGGGCGAGCCATCCCGCAGCGCCGTCGGGGATTCGTCCGATGCCCAGCAGGTAGCCCTGCAGCGCTGCGGCCACCAAAAGTACGCCGAGGATCGCGGTGACCAGCACCGAGATCACTTCAGCCACGCTGCCCAGGCCCAGCAGCGCCGGGTTCAGGACGAAGAAGAACGGGATGAAATAGATGATCGAGCCGATCCGCATCGCCTCCATCCCTGTCTGCATTGGGCCAGAACGCGCGATGGTCGAGGCGGCGAAAGCCGCCAGCGCCACCGGTGGTGTGATATAGCTCAGCATGCCCCAGTAGAGCAGAAACATATGCACCGCGATCGGGTTCAACCCCAGAGCGGTCAGCGCCGGCGCCAGGATGATGGCGAGGAAGATGTAGGCCGCCGTTACCGTCATGCCGATGCCCAGGATGAAGCTGGTCAACGCCCCCATGAACAGCAACAGGATCGGTGTGCCGCCGGCAAGGAACACCAGATCGTTGGTCAGCGTGCCGGTCATACCGGTGACCTGCAGCGCGCCGACGATCAGGCCGATGGCGCCCAGTAGCGTGGCGATCTCAGCCAGCAGGCAGCCAGTGGCGAACAGGAAATCCACCGTCCGGGCCGGGCTCATCCGGTGGCGCGGTCCAATCTGGTTGATCACCAGCAGCAGCGCGGTGGCATAGAAGGGCGCACGGGCCTCCTGCTTAATGAAGATCAGCATCCAGACCAGCAGCGCGAAGACAAAGAGGTAGTGCCAGCCCCGCTTCACTACCTCGCTGATCCGAGGCAGCTCTTCTTTCGGCAGGCCGCGAAGATGGTTGCGGGCGGCATAGGCGTCGATCTGGATGAACAGGCCGAGGTAATAGAGGAACGAGGGAATAATCGCGGCGATGGCGATGTCGACGTAACGGACGTTGAGGAAATTCGCCATGATGAAAGCCGTGGCGCCCATGATCGGCGGCATCAGCACGCCGCCGGTGGAGGCGCAGGCCTCGATCGCGCCGGCGGTCTTGGCGCGTACGCCGATCCGCTGCATGGCCGGAATGGTCAATGTGCCGGTGGTCAGGACATTGGTAACCGGCCCGCCCGACATCGAGCCGAAGAAGCCAGAGGAGAAGATCGCCACCTTGGCCGGACCACCGCGCACATGCCCCATCATCGCGAAGGCAAGGTCGATGAAGAAGCTACCGGCGCCGGTGTAGAGCAGCGCGATGCCGAAGATCATGAAGCCGAAGACCAGCAGACCGAAGGCCCGCATCGGGATGCCAAGATAGCTTTCCTCGGAGAAGAAATGGAAGGCCGATGTCTCCCAAATCGAGGATTGTACACCCGACATGAACTCCGGCATGAACTGGACATAGGCCGGATAGGGCGAGATCAGCGCCACAACGATGAAGATCGGCCAGCCACCGACGCGGCGGCCGCCTTCCAGTACCAGCGCCCACATCAGCAGGCTTGCATAGATCGCCCGGTCGGGCGCGATGTATTCCCAGGCCTGATCCAGGATCGCATTGGCATTGGCGACCAGATAGGCGGTCATCGCCAGCGACACCGCAAAGAGCGCCACGTCATACCAGGGCACGCTTGTGCGTGCGGCACTCGGACCGGCGGGCAGCACCAAGAAAGTCATCGCCAGCAGCGTACCTGCGATCAGGTAGAGATAGCGGTTTTCGATCAGCAGGCTGCCGGTCAGTGCCTTGATCGCGCCCAGCATGAAGATCTGGTTGATCACCACCGCCAAGACAAAGGCAGTCAGAAGGATCACCACGGCCTTCCAGATCGGTCCGAGGCGGCGATAGCGCTGCGCCTCGACGTCGTTGATGGCCGTATCGGCCTGCGCCTCGGTCATACCGGGCCTCCTCCCTCAGAATCCGCTTCGGAATGGCGGTGTCGCTGGGGCCGCTCCGAGAGGCCCGCAGCGAGCGACGTCACCAGTCGGCGGCGACGACGGGCAGGTCGGCCCCGATCAGCGCGGCGGCGCGGGCGGCGGCCCAGCCGGTCTTGAAGGCTTCGGGGTCTCCGGGGGCATCCGTCAGATAGGCGTCCCAGCTGTCCTGCAGCAGCTTCTGCCGCGATAGCATCTTCTGCTGGTTGGCCTCTGCCGCATCGGTCCAGACGCCGATTTCCTTATAATAGCGGATCGCGCCGTCGTGGAACGGCAGGAAGGCGCCCTCAAGGTTCTGTTTGCTCAGTGCCCAGCCGTGGTTGTCTGGGGCCGCGTCCTTGTAGTCATCGTAATACTCATACATCGCCTTGGTCATGGCATAGGCGGTGTTTTCGTCGGGCCCGCCGATTGACACCAGGATCGGGAAAGGCGTGATTACCCCTTCCATCCCGCCGGCGGGAACGCCCGGCCCGGCGGTGCAGACGGTGGGTTCGTACCACGGGATCACGGTCTTGAGCCGCGCCCACCCTTCGGGGTTGTCGCGGGGGACCGGCACGTGATGCAATCCGCGCGGCCCGGCCTGGATCTTGGTGTTTGAGGTCGAGGTCGAGGCGGTGATCTGCGCGTCGATGGAGCCCGCGATCAGCGCGTCGATGGCCGCGCCGTATCCGCTGGCCTCGACGATTTCGACATCGTCATAGGTCATCCCTGCATAGGCCAGCAATGCCTCTCCGGATTTCTGCAATCCGGACGAGGACTTGACGAAGCCGATCCGCTTGCCCTTGAGATCGACGATGCCTCCACATCACCGGCGATCGAAAAGGTGGGAATGCAGCCGCTGCCGATGTTCTGCAGCAGCGTCCGCACCGGTAGACGAGAATTGCGCCTTGCC
>JAUIBM010000234.1 GCA_030428345.1 Alphaproteobacteria bacterium
AAATGGCCCGGTCGATTTCCGAGGAAGCCCGCCGGCGCGCCGAACAGGCAAACCTGGCAAAATCACGCTTCCTGGCCACCATGAGCCACGAACTGCGCACGCCGCTCAACGCCATCATGGGCTTTTCGGAAGTCATGCAGGCCGAGGTCCTGGGCCCGATCGGCAATGATTCGTACAAGGAATACATCAACGACATCCATAATTCCGGCAAGCACCTGCTGAATGTGATCAACGAAATCCTCGATCTGTCCCGCATCGAGGCGGGCAGGCACGAACTCAGCGAGGAAGCGGTGCGCCCATGTGGTGGAGGACGCCCGCCACATGCTGCAGCTCAAGGCCAAGAACAAGGGCATCGCCATTACCTGCCATTACGAGGAAGGACTGCCGTTGATCTGGGCCGATGAGAGAGCCATCCGGCAGGTGGCGCTCAACCTGCTGTCGAACGCGGTCAAGTTCACGCCGAGCGGCGGTACCGTCCAGATCAAAGTCGGCTGGACGAGCGGCGGCGGGCAGTATCTCTCGATCAAGGACAGCGGCCCCGGCATTCCCGAAGACGAAATCCCGATCGTGCTGTCGACCTTCGGCCAGGGCTCGATCGCAATCAAGAGCGCCGAGCAGGGCACCGGTCTCGGCCTGCCGATCGTCCAGGCGCTGATGCACATGCATGACGGCCGCTTCGAGCTGAAGTCGAAATTGCGCGAGGGAACCGAATGCATCGCGACCTTCCCGCGCGGACGCGTGCTGGAGGTCATGCCCCCGGTCCGCGAAACCGACCCTCCGCCGGCACGAGCACGCTCGATACGTTCCCTGCGTCGCGCCGGCTAGGAAGCGGATCTGTTGGTATATTCGATCAGATCCCAGCGATTGCCGTAGAGGTCCACGAAAACCGCGACGATTCCGTATGTCTCGGTCCGCGGTGACTCCATGAAGCGGACGCCATTGGCCAGGAAACGGCGATGATCGGCGGCGAAATCCTCGCTCTGCAGGAAGTACGCCACCCTGTCCCCGGCCTGGGCGCCGATGGCGGCTTGCTGACGTTCCCCTTCGGCGCGCGCCAGCAGGAGCCCTGCCCCGCCCTGCGAATCCGGGCGAACTGTCACCCAGCGCTGCCTTCGGCGACCGGCACATCCTCCGCCAGTTCGAACCCCAGCCGGTCGACAAACCATGCGATCGCCTCGTCATAGTCGCGCACCAGAAGCGTGGCGAAGGCCAGCCGCTTGCCTGCTCGATCCCCTGCCATCGTAGTTTCTCCGATTTCGCCGCCGACAATGATCCACTGCCGAACCTGCCACAATGGCTTGTCTTTTGTCGGTTAATCGCTAACTCCTGATTTCGGTGAAAGCGTGGGAGTCGCAACTTGGCTATCCAGACACCCTGCATCCTGGTCTGCGTGATCGACGCGCGGACGGGCTATTGCTTCGGCTGCGGGCGGACGGGCGATGAAATAGGCGCGTGGACGGCCTATTCGGATGCGCAGCGCGCGGAAATCATGGCGGGCCTGCCGGAGCGTCTCTCCACGGTAGAGCGACCGCCAAGGCGCGAGACCCTGCGTCGACGGCTTGCCCGCGAGGGCGCGGCAAGAGGCGGGCCGCAAGAGTGATCCGGCTGTGGCTCATATTGGGGGCGATCGGCGCCGCCTCGTTGTTCCTGATCCTCAATCACGATTCGGGCAGCACGGCCGGCGTGCCCAATGACGAGTTCGCCAGCATCGTCTGGTATGGGATCTGGGGATTGATGGTCGCCGCCGCCCTGGTTTCGCGGCGCGGCGCGTGGCGCGAATCGATCCGTAACCTGGTGTTCTGGCTGGCCATATTCCTGGCGGTCACGGCAGGCTATCTGTACCGATACGAACTTCAGGATGTCGGCGCGCGCCTCACCGCGGGGCTGATCCCCGGCAGCCCCATCTCGTCCCGATCGCCCACCGGCCACGCGCAGGCGACACTCTTCCGCCCACAGGGCGATCATTTCACCGCGATGGGCGAAGTGAACGGCAAGACGGTCCGCTTCGTGGTCGACACCGGAGCCAGCATGGTCGTTCTGACGGGGCATGACGCGCGCGCGGTCGGCTTCGACACGCAGTCCCTCAACTACGCCTTCCCGGTCACCACAGCCAATGGCCGCACCACCGCGGCGCGCATTCGCCTCGACACGGTGGCGGTCGGGGCGATCGAACGGCGCGACGTGGAAGCCATGGTCGCCCGTGAGGGAGCGCTGGAGACCAGCCTTCTGGGCATGAGCTTCCTGTCCACCCTTTCGAGCCTGGAATTTCGCGGCGACAGGCTGGTGCTGACCGACTGAGCGCGGATCAGCCCAGCAGGCTGGCGAAGAAGCGCGCCGACACAAACAGCATGAAGAGGCCGAAGCCGACCTCAAGCGTGCGCCGCTTCATCCGGTGCGCGGTGGCGACGCCAAGCGGCGCCACCAGCAGGGTGATCGGGATGACGACGGCGACCATCAGCAGGTTGACATAGCCGAGCGAGAAAGGCGGCGTTCCGGCGACGCCCAGCCCGGCAATCGCATAGCCGATGACGCCGGGGATCGAGATCAACACCCCGACGCCGGCCGACGTCGCCACCGATTGCAGCATCGGGCGGCCATACAGCGTCATGAAGGTGTTGTTGAACACGCCGCCGCCAATGCCCATGAAGGTCGAGAACAGGCCGATGACGAAGCCGATGACGGAGCGCGCCGGATTGCCGGGAATCTCGTTTCCAAGTTTCCAGCTGGACCGCGCGAACAGCAGCTTGAGCGCAACCATGAACGCGACGAAGGCGAAGACGAAACGCAATTCCCCGCTCGAGATCCAGGCGGCGACGATCGTCGCCACCACGACGCCTGCGGGAACCGAGATCGCGAAGGATCGCAGCAGGTCGACATCGACCGAACCGCGCTTGAGGTGGCTCATCGCCGAACGCAAGGAAGTGGGGACGATGATCGCGATCGAGGTGCCGACCGACACATGCATGCGCACGGCGTCCTCCACGCCGAGCGCGCCGAGCATCTGGTAGAAGACGGGCACCAGCACCGCGCCGCCGCCAATGCCGAACAGGCCGGCGAGAAACCCTGCCACCGCGCCCGCCGCCATCAGCGCCGCGACAAACGGCATCAGGTCCCAGAAGGGCGGCAGCAATGGCATGGACAGCGATTTCCGTCGGGAGGAGGCGATGGTCGCGGCCTACGCCGCAACGCTCTCCGCGTCAAGGCGAAGGGCGGCGAACGCCTTGGCGATGATTTGCGGGCCGGCGGAGGCGCCCGCCCCTTCGCTCGACAGGATCTGCCGCCATCGCCGCGCACCGGGCATGCCGTGGAACAGCCCGGTCATGTGCCGCGTCACGTGAATAAGTCGCCCGCCGGCGGCGATGTGGCGCGCCGCGTAGTCGCACATCGCCTCGATCAGCGCACCCCATTCGACCGGGGGACTGTCGTCGCCATAAAAGCGGCTGTCGACCTCGCGCAGCAGGCCGGGCGTGTGATAGGCGGCGCGGCCCAGCATTGCGCCGTCGAGCCGCACGCCGTCGCAATCGATCGCGGCCAGTGCTTGGTCGAGATCGGCAAGGCCGCCATTGAGACCGATGAAGCGGTCGGGGTTCTCGCGCTTGAGCCGGCGAACGCGGCCATAGTCGAGCGGCGGCACGTCGCGGTTCTGCTTCGGGCTCAGCCCCTCGAGCCAGGCCTTGCGCGCATGCACCCACAGCGCGTCGGCCCCGGCCTCCCACACCGCTCCGGCAAGATCGTCCAGGGCGACGAGCGGATCCTGTTCGTCGACGCCGATCCGGCATTTCACCGTAACGGGAATATCGACCGCGTCCTTCATCGCCCCGACGCAGCGCGCGACGCGTTGCGGCTCGCGCATCAGGCATGCGCCGAAAGTGCCCGACTGGACCCTGTCGGAAGGGCATCCCACATTCAGATTGATCTCGTCATAGCCATAGGCGGAGGCGACGCGTGCAGCCTCGGCAAGCTTTGCCGGGTCAGAACCGCCCAATTGCAACGCCAGCATGTGCTCGCTTTCGTCGAAGCCCAGCAGGCGATCGCGATCGCCGTGAATGGCCGCTTCCGCGACCACCATCTCGGTATAGAGCAGCGCATGGCGCGACAACTGCCGATGCAGATAGCGGCAGTGACGATCCGTCCAGTCCATCATGGGCGCAACGGAGAACCGCCGAGCTGCGCCAATCTGCGATTTTCTTTCTTCTTCCACTACTTACGCCGTGTTTCTCATTGTCGCTCTTACCAAGCCCGGCGCATTTCGCACATTCTCGCCGGGGTGTACAACAAATGTCGTACCGACATCGACACCATCCCGAGACTTTCACGCAAGGACGGCTCTGTAGCACGGATCGCGCAGATCGTCATAAAGCGCGGCGGCAAGATCGTTCTGCGCGGGAACTAAACCTTCGAGCTCCGGTGGACGGCCAACGCCCGGCTCATCCAACGCGACGATCGGCTCAGTCAACCTGGCGCGCTCGAGGCCGCGCTCAAATCCAGGTCGAGTGGCGACGAAGACCCGACTCTCTCCGACGCGATAGATCTCTGCATTAGCGAAAACAACAAGAAAATCGGCGGCACGGAAGCGCAGGTGCTCAGGAGCATCAAGGATTTCGATATCGCCGAGAAACCATGCGCATCGATCACGAGCGCCGCTATTGTCGCGTTCGCGCGTGAGAAACTCGAGAGAGGGGTTCAGCCGCAGACCGTCTCGAACTACCACTCTCACCTCGGCGCTGTATTCGCTATCGCGCGCCCTGCCTGCGACTACCCTCTTGACCGGCAAGCCATGCAAGATGCCTGGATCGTCGCCGACCGGCTCGGTCTGACGACGAAGAGCCGTGAACGCGATCGTCGGCCAACCCTCGACGAACTCGATAGGCTCATGCAGCATTTCAAGGAACGGTCAGCCGCCAGACCGTCCTCGATTCCGATGCATCGGATCATTGCCTTCGCCATCTTCTCGACCCGTCGGCAAGCAGAGATCATCCGGATCACCTGGAAAGACCTGGACAAGAAAGGCAGCGCGTACTGGTGCGCGACACGAAGAATCCCGGCCAGAAAATCGGCAACGATGTGTGGTGCGATCTGCAGGAGGAAGCAGTTTCTATCGTCGAGGCGCTGTCGTGCAGAATTTGTCCCATAGCGCTTCCCTCCACTCCGGCGAAAAGAGTGCACCATCGAGACCTGGGATCAAACATTTAGCGTGGCTTGCCGATCAGCCGCCGCTCGTACCGCGGGCGGATCACCTTTTCGACATCATATCGGACGCCATTCTCTTGAGGCGGCCCGGCGTGGTTCCAGGAATCGAGCGCGCCCAAGCCGCGTAAGTGGATTTGATCGTCATCTAGTCGGGCTTATGTGCAAGATCAGCCGTGCCCTGCGCCGGCCGCACGGTAACGCAGCCCGTCGACGAGCAGCGCGACAAGCCGGCGAGCGGCGGCCGGATTCCCGTCGCTTGACGGCATGCACAGGCTCGCGACGGCGCGCAGGAGATCATAGGGATTTGCGTCGGGCCGTATTTCTCCGGCGGTGACGGCGGCGTCGAGCAATCTTTGCAGCGCGGGCTCGAACCGGCTGTCGAAATAGGCCGGCAAAGCCGCGAACGCCTGGTCGCCCGAATAAAGGACCGCAGCA
>JAUIBM010000235.1 GCA_030428345.1 Alphaproteobacteria bacterium
GGTCTGCCCCAGGGTCATCGCGGTTTCGGCGTCGCTGTCGGCGATGATCATGTGCAGGAACAGCACCATGTTTTCCTCGATGATCGTCTCGTTGTCGGCGAAAATCATCGGCGCATCCATCCAGGACGGCGAGAACGTCGCGCCGAGCGAATAACCGCAGGCGTTCAGTCGATGCCGCGCCAGTTCGGCCGCGTCCAGGACCCGCGCATGCGCGTCAAAGATGGCGGAAATCGGATTGCCGATCTGCGCCTCCGCGACACAGGCGTCCAGCGCGGCGCGGCTGGCTTCGTACAACTCCATGTGGCGGGGCGTCGGCGTGCCGACGATGATCGTGCGCATCATGGCCGCGTGGTAATGCGCCCATGTCCCGGCCCATTCGAGCGTCAACTGGTCGTTGTCGGAAAGCTTGCGCCTTCCGGACTTGTAGCGGCACAGCAGCGCATCGCGGCCCGAGCCGATGATGAATTCATTTCCGGGATAGTCGCCGCCGGCCGTGAAGATGGCCGAGTGCATGGCGGCCAGTATCTCGCCCTCGTCGGCGCCGGCTCGCGTCAGGTCGATCGCTGCGTCGAGCGCTGCGTCCGCCAGTTCGCCGGCCTTGGCGACATATTCCAGTTCGGCCGGCGACTTGATGACGCGCAATCCCGGGACCAGATCGCTGGCGTCGCGCAACTCGCCGAAGCCCTTCAGCCTGGCCTCCAGCGCCAGGCCGTTTCGGGCGTTCAGGCCGGCTGTGGCGTATTCGATGCCGATGCTCGCCCCGACCAGATCCAACTCCGAAAGCAGGGCGTGCAATTCAGAAGTGGGATCGGAATTGGAGCGGTCGTTCCAGATGACGATGTTGTCGATCGTGGAGGTATGGCGCGCCTGCCGCAGGTCGGGCGCGCGCGCCAGCAGGGCCATCTCGCCATCGCGCTTGACGACGAGGCATTGGAAGAAACAGAAGCCGAAGGTGTCGTAGCCAGTCAGCCAGTACATGCTTTCCTGCGCGAACAGCAGCATGCAGTCGAGCTTGCGGCGGTCCATGGCCGCCTGCAGCTTCTGCAAGCGGTCGGAAAATTCCTGTTTGGAAAAGTGAAGTGCCATAGCGTCAATCCCTGATGAGGATAGCGGAAATCTGGCGCCCGTAATCGGGTTCGCCGCGATGGGTGGTTCGCCGGTAGGAGAAGAAGCGGTCGGAATCGGCGTAGGTGCATTCGCCGGTCCAGCGAGCGGTGACGCCGGCGCGCGCAAGCCGCGCGACAATATAGGCAGGCAGGTCGAACATGGCGTGGTCCGGCCTCTTCGAGGCTGTCAGATAGGTCCTGTTGGCCGGGTCGAGGGCGATCAGCCGGTCGACGAATTCCGGCCCGACCTCGTAATTGGCCTGGCTGATGGTCGGCCCGAGCGTGGCGAGGATCCGGCTTCGCTGCGCGCCCAGCCGCTCCATCGCCGCGATAGTGTTTTCCAGGACGCCGCCGGTCGCGCCCTTCCAGCCGGCATGGGCGGCGCCGACGACGCCGGCCTGCGGCTCGGCAAACAGCACGGGCCCGCAATCGGCGGTCAGCACGCCCGCGGCAATGCCCGGACGGTTGGTCACGACGGCGTCGGCGATCGGCTGTTCGTCCGGCGCCCAGGGCGCCTCGACAACCGCCACATCGGGCGAATGCACCTGCCGGGGCGTGGCGAGGAATGCGCAATCCCCCAGCCGGGCGGCGACGCGGGCGCGGTTCTCCAGCACGTGCTCGCGCTGGTCATCGGAACCGATGCCGACATTGAGACCCTCGTAGACGCCCCGGGAGACGCCGCCTTGGCGGGTGAAGAAGCCGTGCGCAAAGCGCGTGGAGAGGCTTCCCAGTCCCTCGCACAGGATCGGGGCGGGCGCCGTCATCGGAGCTTGCGTCGCATGGTTGGATCGTCTCGCATGGCGCGGAGAGTGCTTTGGGCGGGCAGGGCTGTCAATCTGCACTGCAACCGGATTGGGCGGGTGCGAAAGGCGGCAGCGCATCCGCCGCGTCGCGCCATTGCGGTGAGGCGAGCGCGAAAACCTTGAAAAGCGTCCCCATTTCCTGCGGGCCGGCGAGCCTCTGCGCCGCTGCGACGATGTGTGCCTGCTCCTCGCTCGTTTTTCCCGCGGCAAGGCTCGCGACTCTCTCGCGCAAGCCCATCGACAGCAGGAATTCGCCCTGCGGGGCGATTCGCGAAGGGCTCGCGCCACCCCCGGCCGCCGCCTTCGAAAGGGAGGCGAAATCCACGTGAGTGGTGAGGTCCGCCTCGCCGGGGGCTTCGAAGGGGGCCGCGGGAGCGTGTGCGCGCATGGCCTGGAAGGTGGCGCCGAAGCCGCTCTGTGCATGGCCGTAATCGATCAGCAGGCTGGCTCCGCCGCCCGCGGCAAGGCGGTGCGCCAGCATCTCGACGAAGGCCTCGCGCGAGGGCGAGCGCTCGAAAACCGCGCCGTCGCCTTCCTTGTCCTGGCCTTCCGGCAGCCAGGCGGGGTCGGCGAAATTCGGACCGAGGACCGGCGTCAGCGCGCCGGAATCGGAAAGCCCGACCATCCGCTCGCGCCAGACCGGACCCGATTTGACATATTGGCGGGTGGGCAGCACGTCGAGAAACTCGTTGGCGAGGAGGATCAGCGGACCGTCTTCCAGTTCGGGCAGGGCGCCGACCCAGCCGATATCGGCGTCGAAGCCGGCGAGCGCCTGTTTCTGCGCCTCGATCATGCGCGGGCTCGTCTCGATCAGGCGAATTCGCGCCGCGCGGTGAAAGCCGGTCACGCGGCTCGTCGCCCGAAGCAGATCGGCCATCAGCGTGCCGCGTCCCGGTCCCGCCTCGGCCAGGACGAAGGAGGGCGGCGCGCCCGCGGCCTGCCAGATGCTGGCGCACCACACGCCGATCAGTTCGCCGAACATCTGGCTGATCTCCGGCGCGGTGACGAAGTCGCCGGCCGCGCCCAGCGCCTGGCGGTTGGCGTAATAGCCATGCTGCGGATCGGCCATCGCCATGTGCATGTATTCGGCGAGCGAGATCGGCCCGCTGGCCTCGATCAGCCTCGCGAGTCGCCCGGCCAGCGCCGTGGGAGCGGCGGAAGGCTTCATGGCGCCTTGACCGAAACGGGACGCGACACCGCCATCAGCGCGACGCCCAATGCCAGCATCGGCAGCGAAAGCACCATGCCCATGGTCAGCCAGCCGCCGAACAGATAGCCGATCTGGGCGTCGGGAAGGCGCACGAACTCGACGATGATGCGGGCGGTCGCATACCAGGCGATGAAGGCGCCGGCGACGAAGCCGGGCCTCGCCAGCTTGCCCAGACCGTGGGTGAGCACGCGCAGGATGACGAACAGCACCAGGCCTTCCAGCACCGCCTCGTAAATCTGGCTTGGATGGCGCGGCTCCGGCCCGGCGGCGGGGAAGATCACGCCCCAGGGCAGGTCGGTCGGCTTGCCCCAGAGCTCCTGGTTGATGAAATTGGCGATGCGGCCGAGAAAGATCCCGCCGCCGACGCTCGCCGCAATGACGTCGAACAGCGACAGCGGGGAAAAGCCGCGCGAGCGGGCGAAGAGCAGCATCGCCACCGTGGTGCCGAGCAGGCCGCCATGAAAGCTCATGCCGCCGGTCCACAGCATGAAGACGCGCAGCGGATCGTGCAGATAGGCCGGCAGATCGTAGAACAGGATGTAGCCGAGCCTCCCGCCGACCACGATGCCGATCACCGCCCAGGTCAGGAAATCGTCGATGTCGGCGGCGCTGATCGGCGAACGCCCGCCCCAGAGCCGCTCGTTCGAGGCGAGCCGCCGCGCATACCACCAGCCGAACAGGATGCCGATCACATAGGCAAGGCCGTACCAGTGGACGGCGAGCGGCCCGATCTGGAGAGCAACCGGATCGATCCGGGGAAAGGCGATGGCGAGGAAAGGCATGTGCTTCGTCCCGGCTGCCCTGATGGCCTGGTCGAAACGCGTCCGGCGGGCGTGAAACCGCGCCGGCAGGCGTGTCGATGCCTGGCGCCACCAGCATCTCGTTGGATTCCAGCGGATCTGCCGATCCGGCATTCGAATGCGGGCGAACGCCGCAGACTATCGAATGCCGCTTGCAATCCGCTGGCGCGGTTTGCCACATCGGCGCGCTGGCGTGAAGTGCGACATAGCCGCGAGCCGGGGAATGCTGCCGCTAGCGGCAGTCCGTCAGATTGTCGAGCGAGGCGGTGACGCCGGCGAGCTTGAATTCGTAGCGGAACTTGCCGCCATCGGCGTAATGGCCGTCGATCGCCATCGTGCTGCCCTGCTTCATCAGGCCCATGAGCAGATTGTTCTGGGCCTCGGAATAAACCCAGGCGCTGTTCTGTTGGGCGAGCAGGGTGACTTTCTTGCCGGCGATGCTGGCGACGAGCGGCTTGCGCTCGTCCAGATATTGCGTCGCCTCCAGCTGCGGCTCGAATCCCTTGGCCTTCTTGTTGACGATGAAGAAGATGGTGCCGTGGTTGATTCCGGCCGGGGAGGCGCTCACGGCCTTTGAGACGATGTAGCAGGTCTTGGCTCCCGACAGCATGACCTCATAGGCGCCCCAATTGTCATAGGCCGCGCGCAGCACGGGCTTGGGCGGCCCCGATGGACGCTGCAGCAGCGCCGTCTGGGTTTGCGTCTGCGGCTGTGTCTGGGGCGCGGCCTGCTGGGTCTGGCCTGCCGGTGCGGGGCCGGAGGGTCCGATGGTGATTTCGCCGATGATCTGGTCGTAATAGGCCGGCTGCTGGGCGTGCGCGATGCTGCCGGCAAGGCGCGAGACCTGGCTTTGCAGGCGCTTGGCGAGCTGCACATGGGTGAGGCCGGGCGTGCGCATCAGCGGGATCAGCTTGCGCGTGAATACCGAGTTCGGGTCGGCATCCGCATCGGAAAGGCGATCGAGCGCGGATTGGCCGATGCCGGCCGAATACAGCACGAAAACGCCGCTCGGCGCATCCGTGCGGCCAAGCCCGCGCGTGCCGCCAATGCTGCGCACGCCGGTCGCGGCGAACGGATTGTCGCGGCAGGCGTCGAGGATGAAGATGTTGGCGGCCGCGTCGCGCGCCTGGATGCGCTGGATCAGCGCGTTCACCGAATGCGCCTCGTCCTGCACCAGGCCGGATTCGTTGTCGCGCGGGCGCGGCATGTCGGTGGGCAGCAGGTAGTTTTCCGCCCCGACGGCGACGCCGTGTCCGGCAAAGAAGAAGAAAGTGGTGTCGCCCGGCCGCACCTGCTGCTCGAAATCGGCGAACAGGCGGTTCATCTCGCGGCGCGACACGTTCTCGCCCTTGATCACCGAGTAGCCAAGGCTCGCGAGGGTGTTGCCGACCGCGCGCGCATCGCCGACAGCCTTTTGCAGGCGGGGCAGCTTCTCATAGGCGTCGTTGCCAACGACCAGCGCCACGCGGCGGGCATGCGCCTCCATCGGAAAGGCGGCGACGGCGAGCACGGCGCAGACCAGGACGAGCGGAACCAGTCTTCCGGCTCCAGCCGCCAGCGATTGAATTCTCGTGCGCAGTCCCATGACCACCCCCTTGGTACCTTGCCTTGTTTTCCCCGACCGGTGATTTCCTGCAACCATAATAGGTATGGGCGACTTGCCTTGTCTCGGTTTTTTTGGGCGGATCG
>JAUIBM010000236.1 GCA_030428345.1 Alphaproteobacteria bacterium
CCGGGAGCTTCCCCGTCTTGTTTGGTTGTCACGGTAACCGATTTGTAGGTGCACCACGCACTAGGAGTTCCGACGATATCGGTGACTACGCTTGGGGGAAATCCTTCCGGCCTATCAGACCAGCATACTGCGACGTTGCCGAAGTGACCTTGGTCGCAAAGGGGTCTATCTTTCAGTCTTAGTTTTGGCAGACCGCTCGACGACGATGCGTAATCGTGCGCCTTCCAGTCTCCGATCACGCCGACTTCGGCCCAAACGAACAAACTATTCCCAGGTGGCGGACTCGGTTCCGGCTTGCTCTGAGCGCAAGCAATCGATGTAACAAAGGACACTAGAGATAGCGAAAGGAGCGGTAGTAATTTTTGCATTGTTACCTCCGTAATTTAAGTAAAAATGGCATGGAATTGCAAAAGTTGCAATATCGCATACGGGTAGTTTCTTGAGTTGGCGCGCTGAAAAATAGTCGCGGCTCGCGACACAGTGGAAATCGTACCGGTTCGGAGAGCTTACCGCCGCCAGCGCTCCGCGGCGGCGTCGTCATCGTCTTTCGCGGAAACCCATTCGCCCGCGGCGCCGTCGATCGTGTGTTCTTTCTTCCAGAAGGGGGCGCGGGTCTTCAGGAAATCCATCACGAAGCTGGCAGCTTCGAACGCGGCCATTCGGTGCGGCGAGGCTGCCGCAACAAGCACGATATTGCCACCTGGCGCGATCCGGCCATGGCGGTGGATCGCGGTCAGGCCGGTGACAGGCCAGCGATCGGCCGCCTCCCTGGCGATGCGCGTGATTTCCGCCTCGGCCATGCCCGGATAGTGTTCCAGTTCCAAAGCCGCGAGGCGGCCGCCCTCGTCGCGGCACAGCCCGGTGAAGGTCACGACGGCCCCGACGTCGCGACGACCGTCAGTCAGCGCGTGGATTTCGGCTTCTGTGTCGAAATCCTCCGCCTGGATGCGAACGGTCGGCTCGATCTTCACGGTGCTAGCCGCCCGTCATGGGCGGAAACAGCGCGACCTCGCGCACATTGGCGAGGGACGCATCCCGGGCGTCGGTGTGAACATGATCCAGCGCCACGCGCACCATGGAATCGTGCTCCAGGGCAAGCGCATAGGTCTCGTCGCGGGTCTTCAGCCAAGCGATCAGGTCGGCGACGCTATCAACGCCTTCCGGCAGATCCACGATCTCTTCGGTCAGGCCGATCCGCTCGCGGATCCATGAAAAATAGACGAGTTTCACGGTCGCCTCACTCCACCATGTGCTTCAGACCGGCGCGAAAATAGTCATAACCGGTGTAGAGGGTGATGACCGCCGCGATCCACAGCAGGCCGATGCCGATCTGAGTGGTGTAGGGCAGCAGCTTGTCGCCCGCCGGGCCGGCGAGCAGGAAGCCGATCGCCAGCATCTGCACGGTGGTCTTCCATTTGGCGATGCGCGTCACCGGCACCGAGACCTTGAGCTCGGCCAGATATTCGCGCAGGCCCGAGACAAGGATTTCGCGGCACAGGATGATGATCGCCGCCCAGAGCGACCAGCCGGCGATCGTGCGGTCGGTGTCGGCGGCGAGCAGTAGCAGGCAGGTCGCCACCAGCAGCTTGTCGGCGATCGGGTCGAGCATGCGGCCGATGGTGGACGTCTGGTGCCAAATGCGCGCCAGATAGCCGTCGAAGAAGTCGGTGATGCTGGCGGTCACGAAAATGAACAGCGCCAGCCAGCGTGCGAAATCGGACGATTGCAGCCGGCCCTCGAGGAAGAAGCACAGCACGACGAGCGGCACGGCGACAATTCTTCCATAGGTCAGCAAATTGGGCAGCGCGGCCCAGTGGGCGTCGCGCTGGCGCGGCATCTGTGAGGTCTGATCGGTGGCTGGCATGTCGGTGAGAAAGCTCCAATCGAGCGTGATTTTCAACTACCGTCGCCTCGGGTAGCGCAGGATTGATCGGTTTGTCACCCGTTATCGTGAAAGTGATCGTAGATCGCGCGCGCCATTTGCTCGGAAATTCCTTCCACACCCATCAGGTCGCTCAAGGCGGCGCGGCTTACGGCCTTTGCTGTGCCAAAACGGTGCAGCAGCGCCCGTTTGCGCGAAGGGCCAATGCCCGGCACCTCGTCCAGGGGATTCTTCGCCATCTCCTTCTTCCGCCGGGCGCGGTGGGTGCCGATGGCGAAGCGGTGCGCCTCGTCGCGCAGGCGCTGGACGAAGAACAGCACCGGGTCGCGTTGCGGCAGCATGAAGGAATCCCGACCGGCCATGAAGAATTTTTCAAGGCCGGCGTCGCGGTCCGGTCCCTTGGCGATCCCGACCATGGGGATGAGATTTTCAAGACCCAGTTCCGTCATGACGCCGCGCGCCGCGCTGAGCTGGCCCGCGCCGCCGTCGATCAGCACGAGATCCGGCCAGGGCGGCATGGCGTCGTCGCTCTCATCGTCCTCCATCGCCTCGGAGAGGTCGGCCGCGGCGTCGGGATTGGGTCCGTTCTCCTTGAGCAGGCGGGAGAAACGCCGGGTCAGCACCTCGCGCATCATGGCGTAGTCGTCGCCCGGGGTAAGGCTCGTCGATTTGATGTTGAACTTTCGATACTGGTTCTTGGCCAGGCCCTCGGGGCCGGCGACGATCATGCCGCCGACGGCATTCGTTCCCATGATGTGCGAATTGTCGTAGACCTCGATCCGGCGCGGCGGCCGATCCAGGCCGAACGCCTGGGCGACGCCCTCCAGCAGACGCGTCTGGGTGGAGCTTTCCGCCAGCTTGCGGCCGAGCGCCTCGCGCGCATTGAGCAGGGCATGCTCGACCATCTCATGCTTGCCGCCGCGCTGGGGCACTGCGATCTCGACCTTTCGGCCGGCATTGATCGCCAGCGCCTGTTCAAGCAATTCGCGCTCTTCCACCTCATGGCTCAGCAGCAGCATGCGCGGGCAGGGTCTGTCGTCATAGAACTGCGCGAGGAAGGAACCCAGCACCTCGCCGGGCTCGTAGGACTTGTCGGCGCGCGGGAAATAGGAGCGATTGCCCCAGTTCTGTCCGGTGCGGAAGAAGAACACCTGCACGCAGGTCATCCCATCCTTCTGCTCGACTGCGAACACGTCTGCCTCGTCAATGCCCCGCGGATTGATGCCCTGATGCGCGGTCACATGCGAAAGCGCCGAAAGGCGGTCGCGATAGATTGCCGCCGTCTCGAAATCCAGATCGTTCGAGGCTTCCTGCATGCGCTCGGCCAGTCTGTCCTGGATTTCGGTGCTGCGCCCGGAAAGAAAGTTCCGCGCCTCGCCCACCAGTCCCTGATAGGCCTCCGGAGTCACCTCTCCCGTGCAAGGTCCGGAGCATCGCTTGATCTGGTGCAGCAGGCAGGGGCGGGTGCGGGACTCGAAAACCGAATCCGTGCAGGAGCGGATCAGGAACGCCCGCTGCATGGCGTTGACCGTGCGGTTGACCGCGCCGGCGGAGGCGAAGGGGCCGAAATATTCGCGGTTCTTCTGGCGCGCGCCGCGATGCTTGAAGATGCCGGGCGCGCGGTGGTCGGTGGTGATGACGATATAGGGGAAGCTCTTGTCGTCGCGCAGCAGAACGTTGAAGCGCGGCCGCAGGCGCTTGATCAGATTGGCCTCGAGCAGCAGCGCCTCGGTTTCGGTATGGGTCCGCACGAATTCCATCGCGCTGGTCTCGCGGATCATCCGGGCGATGCGGTTGGTATGGCCGCCCATCTTGGCGTAGGAGGCGACGCGCTTCTTCAGGCTGCGCGCCTTGCCGACATAGAGCACATCGCCGGCGGTGTTCATCATGCGGTAGACGCCCGGTGAATTGGGCAGCCGCTTGACGAAATCGGAAATCACCTCGACGCCGGAAGCTGCGTGCTCGACGCTGGCTTCTTCCCAGGCAATGTCGTCGGCGCGGCCACGCGGCGCTGGCGTTTCTATCGTGTTCTCGGTCTCGCGGGTCATTTCGCTATCGGACATTCCGGCGCTGAGGATGCGCTATTCGACCATCCCCGTCACGTCCGGGGTTTCCCACGCCAGATGCTGGCCGCCATCGAGCGCAATCATTTGCCCGGTGATCGAGGGCGTTTCGTACAGATAGCGTACTGTCGCGCCGAATTCAGCCAGTTCCGGCCCCTTACGCAACGGCAATCCTGACAATTGCGCCTGGAAATCGGCCTCCGCCTGTCGCGGGTTCGGCAAGGTCGGGCCCGGGCCAATGGCGTTGACGCGAATCCTTGGCGCGAAAGCTTGCGCCATGGTTTGTGTCGCCGTCCAGAGCGCTGACTTGGACAGCGTGTAGGAGAAGAACTGCGGGGTGAGCTTCCATACCCGCTGGTCGATCATGTTGACGATCAGACCCGTGGACAATTCCTCCTGCGCGAAGAATCCGGCCGCGAGCAGGGCGGGAGCCTTCAGATGCAAGGCGAAATGCGCGTCCCACAGCGCCATGTCGGGCGCTTGCGCCGTATCCGGCTGGAACACGGAGGCGTTGTTCACGAGTAGGTCGATCGGTCCGATCGCGCTGCGCGCCCTGGCGACCAGCGAGCGGGTTGCGCCCGGTTGCCTCAGATCGGCCTCCAGGGCGAAGGCGGTGGCGCCCTGGTCCTTCAGACGGTCCGCCATCGCCTGCGCGTCGCGGTGTGAATCGCGGTGATGGATCGCCACGGCAAAGCCGTTTGCCGCCAGGTCCTCGGCGATCTGCGCGCCGATGCGATGGGTTGCGCCTGTGACGAGGGCCGCGCGCGGGGCCTTGCCGTTGGATTCCAAATTCGTCCTGCCGTCCAGTTATTGCCTGCGAATAATCTAGCGCGCTAGAACGCGAAAGACAGGGCCGCATAGACAAGGTAGACGCCGACCATGGCCGCGCCCATGCGCCGGCCGATCCGCACCCCGCGCACCGCCAGCGCCGCGACGAAGAGCGACGACAGGAGCATCATCCACATGTCGAAATTCACCACGCGGTCGGCCACCGGCACCGGGATGATGGTCGCGGTGACGCCCATGATCGCGACGATGTTGAGGATGTTGGAACCGACGACATTGCCCACCGCGACGGAATGATTGCCACGCCACACCGCCAGCACGCTGGTTGCGATCTCCGGCAGCGAGGTTCCGATCGCCACGACGGTAAGCCCGATGACGGCGTCTGAAATTCCCAGGCTGGAGGCGATCGCAGTCGCGCCAGACACCGTGAATTTGGCGCCCAGCGGGAGGAGAATGACGCCGCCGGCTAGAAAGCCGAGGATGGCGGCCGTCGAATGCGGCGCGGCCTTCAGCGCCTGCGCCAGATGATCGTCGGCGCTCGCCCGTCGGGCCTTCATAGCGGTCGTGTACTGGTCGCGAAGGAACAGCGCCAGCATGACCAGCAGAACAAGCCCTTCCAGCCGGGTAATCGTGCCTCCGGCCAGCATGACCATGAATATCAGGGTGACCGCGATCATCACCACGAGATTGCGGCCGATGCCTTTTTCGCTGCAATTGGTCGCCGCGATCAGCGCGGGGGCTGAAAGCACCAGCATCGCATTGGCGATGTTCGATCCCACCACGTTCCCGATCGCAATGCCGCCCGCATTGTTCCACGCCGCCCCGACCGAGACGAACATCTCAGGCGCAGA
>JAUIBM010000237.1 GCA_030428345.1 Alphaproteobacteria bacterium
CAGCACCGCCATATCGGTGGTCACGCTGACGGGATATCTCTATCTCGCCAAGATCGGCGTCATCGCGCAGGCCTATGCCTCCCTTGGCGGCGCAGGCTGATCAGGACGCCTTCGAGAAGCGGCGGCTGAGGAAGCGCAACTGGCTGCCTGGCGCTACGCCTTCGCGCATCAGCATGGTGCGCAGCGGCGTTACCGAGGCCAGCGCTCCGATGCCCAGGCTGCGCGCGATGTGCAATGGCGCGAAACCGCTGAACAGCGAGCGATTGAAGAGGTCGACCGAGATCGTGCGCAACGCCACGTCGCCCGCGCGTCGCAGGTGATAGGCCCGCCCGATCGCGCCCAGTTTTTCCCTTGGGCGGCCGCTCGCCAGCTGCGTCAGCACCTCGACATCGCGAATGCCCAGATTGAAGCCCTGCGCGGCGATTGGCGGGAACGCATGGCCCGCCTCTCCCACAAGCGCCATACCGGATTTTCCGAGCATATGGGCGATCATGCCGTTGAGAGGAAAGCACTGGATATCCGAAACGATTGTCACCTTTCCGAATATTGAGCGCATGCGCTCCTCGATCTCGCGCTCCAGCGCGTCCGTCCGCCAGTTCAGCCGGTCCGTCGCATGTTCGGGCGTCTGCACCCAGACGAGGCTCGAAAGCTGCGGTCCAAGGGGCACGATCGTAAACGGTCCCTCCCTGCCGTGAAACTCGAAGCAGGTGTCGTTGTGGGGCAGGGTATGGGAGAAGTTCAGAACGAGCGCCGATTGCGGGTAGCGCCATTCGCGCGCGCCGATGCCGGCCTCCCGCCTGACCACCGAATTTCGGCCGTCGGCTCCGACCACCAGGCTCGCCGTCAACGTTTGCCCGTCTTCCAGTCGGGCGGTCGAGACTTCCTCGCCCAGTTCCAGCGAGCGAAGGCTGCCGGTTATGAACTTGAGCGACCCCGCATCTTCGCAGGCCGCGCGCAGCGCCGCCAGCAGGGTGGCGTTCGCTAGGTTCCACCCGAAGGCCTCTATGCCGATTTCCGAGGCATGGAAGGCGACGTCCGGCGCGCGGAACAGTCGCCCCGTGGCGTCGATCAGGGTCTGGACCGCAATCGGCGCGGCTTGGTCGCGAACCGCGTCCCAGACGCCGATCCGCCCCAGGAAGTCGGTCGAACCGGCAAGCAGCGCGGTCGTTCGCCGGTCTTCGCGCTCGGCCGCCGGGGCGACGATCGCCACGTCCAGTCCGGCTTTGGAAAGCGCCAACCCCGCCGTCAGTCCCGCCAACGCAGCGCCGACGACGATTACGTCGAAATGAGGGTGATCCTGCATCGTTCATAGTCTCCCGATGCCACAAGTGTATGGCGCGCGAACGGGCGGGAAAAGGGGCTGCGGCATTCGGCCCGCAAAACGGCGAAATGCTGTCGCTGGGCAGTTGCCAGTATTTGGCCCAAATGCCACAAACGAACCGGCCGCAGTCGCAGCGCCTTGCGGGGATGGGGGAGTCTTCAAAAGTGTTCGGAATTTCGAAAGCCGCCCTCTGGGCCTTCGGCGTTCACATTCTGACCGCGTCGGGTGCGTTCTTCGCATTTCTTTCGTTGGTGGCGGCTGCGGAACTGGACTTCGTCAAGTGTTTCTTCTGGCTCGGCGTCGCCCTTGCGGTAGATGGCGTCGACGGGCCGCTCGCGCGGCGCCTGGAAGTCAAGCGCTGGTGGCCGCACTGGTCCGGCGACATGCTCGACTCGGTCATCGACTACGCGACCTATGTCCTGATCCCGGCATTCGCCCTGTATCAGAGCGGCCTGATGGGACGCTATTTCTCCTTCACCGCCGCTGCGATCATCGTCATCTCCAGCGCCATCTACTACGCCGACACCCGCATGAAGACCGAGGATTACGGGTTCAAGGGCTTTCCGGTCTGCTGGAACATGGTGGTGTTCACGCTGTTCATCGTATCCCCCTCCGAAATCGCCTCCTTCGTATTCGTCTGCGTGACGGCGGCGCTGACATTCGTTCCCGTCATCTTCGTGCACCCGGTGCGCGTTAAGATAATGCGCATCCCCACGCTCGCGGTATTCGGCGCCTGGGCCGCCGCCGGCCTTGCCGCGCTGATCTACAACATCGAATCCCCCGAATCACTCGGCAGTCCGCTGTGGGTGGACATTGTCATCGGCTCGAGCGGGCTGTATCTGTTCTCGATAGGGTTCATTCTTCAACTGCTGGGCAAGCTTCGCTGACGCCTTCGCGCCACCGCCGGAACACGCATGCTCGAACTTCTGCAAGACCCGCACGCCTGGGCCGCCTTCGCGACGCTTACCGTAATGGAGATCGTGCTCGGCATCGACAACATCGTCTTCCTGTCGATCGTCGTCGCCAGGCTCGATCCGGAACAGGCCAGGCGCGCGCGCCAGATCGGGCTCGCGCTTGCCCTGGTGTTCCGGATTGCCTTGCTGGGGGTCCTTTCCTGGATGATCGGGCTGACCCAGCCGGTCTTCGTCATTCTCGATCATTCGGTTTCCTGGCGCGACATCATCCTGATCGCGGGCGGGCTTTTCCTGCTGTACAAATCGACAGCCGAAATCCACGACCAGATCGAGGGCGAGACCACGGATGAGGCCGCGGGCCGCAAGTCTGGCGGATCCTTTTCCTTCATCATCGGCCAGATCATTTTGATCGACATGATCTTTTCGGTCGACTCGATCATCACCGCCATCGGTATGGCTGAACGGATCGAGGTCATGATCGCCGCCGTGGTGGTGGCCGTCGCGGTGATGTATGCCGCCTCGGGCCCGATTTCCGATTTCGTCCACCGCCACCCCACCATCAAGATGCTGGCGCTGTCCTTCCTGCTGCTGATCGGCCTGTCGCTGGTGGCCGACGGCATCGGCTTCCACATCCCGCGCGGTTACGTGTATTTCGCGATGGCGTTTTCCGCGCTGGTTGAGGTTTTCAATCTGCGCGTGCGACGCGGCAAGCGCGGCGGCTCGCCACACTGATCCTCCGCCGGAGAGGCAATCTCCGGCCGCCAATCATTTGCGCTCGGTGCGCCTATGGATTGTGCATCGGGGATAAACGATGAATTTTTAGCAGTTTAGCGATAGTTTGGACTGGATTTTTCCGTCCGCGTCTCGTCAAATGCCCCCAATGAACGAGTTGGGAAAACCAGACACGAGTGGGGCGATGGGGGCGACAAACCAGGTTCCGATGCTCGAAGTGCGGGGCATCGTGAAGACATTTGGCGCCTTGACCGCCAATGACCATGTCGATCTGACCGTCGGAGAAGGGGAAATCCACTCCCTTCTGGGCGAGAATGGCGCCGGCAAGTCGACCCTCGTCAAGATGTTGTACGGTTCGCTGCAGCCCGATGGCGGTGAAATCCTTTGGCGCGGCAAGCCGGTCTCGATCGGCAGCCCTTTCGTGGCCCGCAGCATCGGCATCGGCATGGTGTTCCAGCATTTTTCGCTGTTCGATTCCCTGTCGGTCGCCGACAATATCGTTCTGTCGCTCGACCGCGACTTCGGCCGCGGCGACGTGGCCGAGCGCGCAAGGACATTGTCGGTCGAATACGGACTGCCCCTCAACCCCAATTCCATCGTCGGCGATCTGTCCGTTGGCGAACGCCAGCGGGTCGAGATCGTGCGTTGCCTGTTGCAGGATCCGCAATTGATCGTGCTTGACGAACCAACCTCGGTGCTGACGCCGCAGGAGGCTGACAAGCTGTTCGAGACGCTTGAGCGCCTTAAGGGGGAAGGGCGGTCCATCCTCTATATCAGCCATCGCCTGGACGAGGTGAAGCGCATTTGCGACCGCGCCACCATCCTGCGGCATGGCAAGAATGTCGGTCATTGCGACCCTCGGCAGGAGACGGCGGCTTCGCTTGCCTCCATGATGGTCGGCGCCAGCATTGCCGAGGTTCGCAAGGCGAGCGCCGCCCAGGGCGGACCGCAGGAAGCGCTTCTTTCGCTCAACGGCCTGAGCATGCCGGCCGCCACCCCGTTCGCCACCGCCTTGCGTGACATCCGCCTTGATGTGCGCGCCGGAGAGGTCGTGGGCGTGGCGGGCGTCGCCGGCAACGGCCAGACCGAATTCTTTCGCGCCGTTTCGGGCGAAGCGGTGGTGCCCGACGCCAATCAGATTTGCATCATGGGCAAGCCTGTCGCCGATATCGGCATCAACGAGCGCCGCCGCATGGGCGCGGCCTTCGTGCCCGAGGAGCGGCTGGGTCACGGCGCCGTGCCTTCGATGAGCCTTTCCGACAACATGGTTCTTTCGCGGCACAGCTCCGACAGCGCGGCCTTCCTGCGCTTCGGCCGGCTCGGCGTGCTGCGTTCGGACGTCGCGCTGAAGGCGACGCGGCGCGTCAACGAGGCCATGGACGTTCGCAAGTCAGGCGACAATCCGGAAGCCGGATCCCTGTCCGGCGGCAATCTTCAGAAATACATCATGGGCCGCGAACTCGATCGCCAGCCCTCGGTCATGATCGTCAACCAACCGACCTGGGGCGTGGACGCCGGTGCGGCTGCGCGCATCCGCCAGGCGCTGATTGACCTGGCGCGGAGCGGCTCCGCGGTTCTGGTCATCAGCCAGGACCTCGACGAGATTTTCGAGATTTCGGATTCCATCGTGGTCATGCATGACGGCTCGCTTTCCGAGCGCGTGCCGATTGCCGAGGCGACCTACGAAAAGATCGGCCTGCTGATGGGCGGTGCCAATCCCGGTCACGAATTGCCAGCCCTGGCCCCGGGGGGCGAACGCGCGAGCCACGGTGGGGAACTGAACTGATGCGGATCGAACTCGTCAAGCGCCAGCAGCATTCCGTTCTGTTCTCGATCATCTCGCCGGTGATTGCGCTCGGCCTCATGCTGTTCTTCGGCGCAATCATGTTTGCCTTTCTGGGCAAGCCGCCGCTGCAGGCGCTCTATGCCTATTTCATCGACCCGCTCTCGGAGCTGTGGTCGGTGCATGAACTGCTGATCAAGGCGGGGCCGCTGATCCTGATCGCCGTCGGTCTGTCGGTCTGCTACCGCGCCAATAACTGGAACATCGGCGCCGAGGGCCAGTTCATCGCCGGGGCGATCGTCGGGTCGGTCGTGCCGATCCTGTTTCCCTCGTTCCAGAACTGGGCGACGCTGCCCGCCATGCTGGTGCTGGGCATGGTCGGCGGTGCGCTCTATGCGGCGATCCCGGCGCTTCTCAAGGTGCGGTTCAACGCGAACGAGATCCTCACCAGCCTGATGCTGGTCTATGTCGCGCAATTGCTGCTCGACTGGCTGGTGCGCGGCGTGTGGCGCGATCCCAATGGGCGGGCCTTCCCGGGCTCGATCCGTTTCCCGTCGGCCGCCACGCTTCCCGAGATCGCGCCGAGTCAGGGCGGGGCGCATTACGGCTTCGTGATCGCGGTCGTCGCCGCCATTCTGGTGTGGCTGTTCCTGTCGCGGACCCTGAAGGGCTTCGAGGTGCGCGTGATGGGACTGAGCCCGCGCGCCGGCGCCTTTGCCGGGTTCAGCGCGCCCGGCATGGTCTTTTTCACCTTCATGCTATCGGGCGCGCTGGCCGGTCTTGCCGGCATCAGCGAGGTGTCCGGCGCCATAG
>JAUIBM010000238.1 GCA_030428345.1 Alphaproteobacteria bacterium
ATCGTTTGGGCCAGGCCGGCTTGGATAGCCTCGCCACCATCATCCACGACGCGCAGGAGGACAAGAAGGACTTCATTGCCGACCTGCGCGATCATTATGAGCGCTGGGGCCGCACGTCTGACGGATTGGAAGATGCTCGCGCCGCTCGTGCGCAGACTGTGGCGGCGCTGCAAAAGCATCTGCAGGAAATCGCTGCGTTTGAAGCGGCCGTCGGCAGTGCACCTGGCGATGGCGAGCATGCATTGCGCGACCTCGTGCGCCGCGCGGCGGCTCTGCCCTTTCCTGTCGGCGGGGTCGGCGCCGCCACGCGCGAGACCTTGCCGAGCGTGGCGCTGTGGGACGCCAATCGCCAGATGGCGAGCAGGGTGTTCCGGGCATTGCAGGAGATCGTCGGCGCGCCCAGCCTGGCTGCGCACCCCTTTGCACGGCTGCGCGCTGATGTGGTCCTGCAGGATAGGCCATACGCCACCGCGGCGGCCGCGATTGCGTCTGCGGAGGGCCATATCCAGCGGATCGAAGAACTGCTGGAAGATACGGCTATCCCAATTTCAGGGGATGCGTCACTGGCCGATGCGTGTGCAGTCGCCGCGCTTGCCGAGCAGATGGTGGCGACCGGTCTTGCCGATTCTCCGGGTTTGCTCGATCCGTTGTCGTCCGAATCCAAGGCATTGCAGCGAGATATGGCGGACTTCGCCAAACTCGAGACGGCCGAGGCTGCGGCCGCACGGAACGCCGCCGCATGGAGCGATCCGTTCGATCCGGCGGACACCATCGCCGCGCTGGAACTGGCGCGAAGCAAGGAGGGATCGCTGTTCGCTATCTTTAGCGGTGCATGGCGATCGCTCAAGGCAATGGTTGCTGCGCGTTATGATTTTGCATCGCATGCGGTGAAACCGAAAGTCACCGCAGTGCTTGAGACCCTGGCTGCGCTGCACGAAGCTCGCGCCAATCTCGCCGAGTGGAAATCGGCCATGGAACAGCGGCTCGGCACAAGCGATCTTTCCGCCCTGTACAAACTTCGGCACGCCATCCTCGAAGGAAACCATTCCGCAGCTGGAGCCACGATGCTGGCCCTGTCTTCTTCAGGCGACGGGCAGCAGCTGTTCGCTCGCCTTGCGCGGCAGGCCCCCAACCTGCGCGCGCTTGGCGAGACGCTTGAAACCGCAGTGAACGAACCGGGAGAGCTCACACTCGACACAATCGGCGAATTGTTGCGCGACTTGCGCGAAAATCTGGACGATCTGCCCGATCTTCTGCCATATCTTTCCGAAGTCCACGCCGCCCCGCCTGCTGTCGCCCATGTGCTGAGGCGACTTCCGCTGCCGCTCTCGGGGATCGAAGCGCTGGTGGTGGACGAAGCCATTGCAAGGCGCGAGCGCGCCAATCCCGAGATCCGCCGATTCGACATCGATCGCATGATCGCCGTCTCGCGCCGCGCCGCCGCTGCGCGGAAACTGCTGCGCGATCAGAATTCGGCGGCCATCCGCGCGACGCTGCACCGCCAGTTCCGCGACAATGTGCGAACGTCCGAAACCTCGGTCACCCAGCTCGACAATGCCGGGCGCGAGTTCAAGAAGACCTACGCCGCCGGGCGGCGCGAACTCGAGCACGAGTTCGGCAAGTCGATGCGCTACAAGTCGATCCGCGAACTCGCCAGCAGCGACAGCGGGCGCGTGGTCAATGACCTGAAGCCGGTATGGCTGATGAGCCCGCTCTCGGTCTCCGATACGCTGCCGCTTGAACCGGAACTGTTCGACGTGGTCATTTTCGACGAGGCGAGCCAGGTGCCAACCGAGGATGCCGTGCCCGCGCTGTGCCGGTCCCGCCAGGTGGTCATCGTGGGCGACGAGATGCAGCTGCCGCCCACCAGTTTTTTCGCGACCTCGCAATCGGACGAGGAGATGGAAGTGCAGGCCGAGGAGGATGGCGAGCGCATTGCAATCGTCCTCGATGCCGACAGCCTGCTGAGCCAGGCCGCACGCAACCTGCCGGCAACCATGCTTGCCTGGCATTACCGCAGTCGGTTCGAAGCGCTGATCAGCTTCTCCAACGCCGCCTTCTATGCAGGCGAACTGGTGACCATTCCCGATCGGTCGCTGCGCGCACATCAACGCGCTGATGGCGCCGTGATCTCTGATGACGATGCGGCCTGGACTGCGGGCGTGGACCGCCTGCTCGCCGCACCCATTACCGCCCACCGCATGGCTGACGGGGTCTATGAGCGTCGCGCCAACCTGCCCGAAGCGCGCTACATTGCCGGGCTGGTGCGCGAATTGCTGACGCGCGACACTGGTCTGAGCATCGGAATCGTTGCCTTCTCGGAAGCACAGCAGTCGGAAATCGAGGACGCGCTGGAGCGCTTGGCGGCAGAGGATGAGGCGTTTTCGGCTGCTCTGACACGCGAGGTCGAGCGCGAGGACGAAGGCCAGTTCACGGGCCTCTTTGTGAAGAACCTGGAGAACGTGCAGGGCGATGAACGCGACATTATCCTGATGAGCGTCTGCTACGCGCCTGATCCCGATGGACGCATGGCGATGAATTTCGGCCCGATCAACCAGCGCGGCGGGGAAAAGCGGCTCAACGTCATCTTCAGCCGGGCCAAGCGGCATATGGCGATCGTTTCCACCATCGCGCCCGAGGCGATCACCAACATCCACAATGACGGTGCGCGAGCTTTGCGCAGCTTTCTGGCCTTTGCGGAGGCGCAATCGGCCGGGGCGTATGACAATGCCCAGGCCGTGCTGGCGACGCTCAATCCCGACGCCGCGCGAACCTTCCATGTGCAATTGCCCCCTGACCCTGTCCGCAGCGCCATCGCCGCAGCGCTGCGCGCGAAGGGACATGAGGTTCACGAACATGTCGGCGGGGCAAGTTTCCGTTGCGACCTCGCCATCGTCGATCCGACCGGCGGTGGTTATGCGCTGGGCGTCCTGCTTGACCGCGCGGGCACGGACATGGGGGCAATCGAGGAACGGTTCGTCTTCAGGCCCGGCATCCTGCGCGCCTTCGGCTGGCGGGTGATCGACGTACCCGTCACCAGCTGGTTGCGATCACGCGCTGCTGTGGTTGAGAGGATCGAGGCAGAATTGCAGCGATCCAGCTGGGACCTCGCCGATAATGACCCATTGGCGGGCGCAAATTCGCCGCCGAGGGACCATGCCACGCGAGCCTCGAGCGATGCCGATCCCGCAGGTCCCGAGGCATCGTCTTCCGCCGCGACCGGCGATTCCGTGGATGCATCCGGCGCCGCCGGCATGACCGAATACCGGCTTGTGGCCGGTTCCTCGAACAAGTTCTGGCGCGTGGGTGTGGACGGTTGTGAACTGATCGTGGAGTTCGGCCGCGTGGGCGCCAAGGGTCAGCGCGTGGTCAAGAGGTATGAAGACTCTGACCGCGCCCGCCGCGAGGCAAACAAGCTGACGCTCGAAAAAACCCGCAAGGGTTACGAGGAGTTCGGCTAATCTGTCGGTACTCTGGAAAAACTCTCTGGTGAAGGAATTGCCGAAGCCATTGTTGCCGCCGGGGCGGTGATGGCGTTCTTTGTGCCCTGTTTGACGGATGGGGCGCTCGGCATTTCGCGCGCCATCTCGCGGCTCGTGGTGGCAATCGGCGGAAGCGCCCCAATTGCCTTGCCCGAGGCGACCGCAAGCCTGACTGTAGCCGCAGGCCCCTTGCCGCGTTTCTGAAGATCACTCTTCGAGGTTGAGATAGGCCAGCAAGGGCGCCCTGATTGTCTGGTGTTCGACAACTTTCGAAAGGCGCAGCACCGCCGGATCGATGTCGTTTCCGCCCATGTCGATCAGTGTGGCGATCGCAGCATTGGCGATTATCTTCGAGCGCATCGCATCATCGCCGGTCCAAGTGTAGGTAGCGGCGCTTTGCGCGGTCAACTCCAGCGCCCGTATGGCCCGCGTGCGGTCCGGCATCAGCGCTACCAGCCACACGGCGCCGCGCAGGAACTCCTCGTTCTCGACGCTCAGCCGCATCCAGCTGGCAAGCGTTTCATGGCTGCTGCGGCCATCCACATGCTTGTACGACGGCTTGAGCAGGTACAGCACGCCATCGGTGGCGCTCCTGTTCTTGTAGCTATGGTCGTCGAGGCGAACCAGTTGCGGATGGAAATCGGGACAAAGGCCCGTGGAGCAGCCACTGGCTATCGTGATCGCGATCGCGCGGCCCAGCGCCGGAACCTCGTGCGCATGGCGTGTCGGCCAGTCGGCATGCGCCGTCTCCAGCCGGTCGATCGCGGAAGCAAAGCGTTCGCCGTTGCAGGCACTGGTATAGGCTTGCCTCTCCAGCGCCGGCGTATGGAACAGTGCCAGCCAGTCGTGCAGCCGGGTCTCGACAACATCGATCCCGAGTGAGGCGCACAATGCCAGCGCTTCCTTCTGCCACGCCTTGGTGGCCTTGGTGGCGCGACGCTGGGTAATCAGATGCTCGACCAGCGCCGTCCAATCGGGATCTTCCAGATCCGCAAGAATCGTCAGTCCAGGAATCTGGTTACTCTGCCAATTGTAACGTGAATGTGCCTGCGCCGCGGAGATCATCCCGGGCAAGAGGCGATAGTCATCAGGATTGGCCCAGCCATTGCGCTTGCCATTGTGCTGCACCAGCGCCGGGACAGGCTGGTTGCTGGCCTTCCAGGCTTCGAAGCTGGGCTGCATTTCGCCACAAGCCGGCCAAGCCGCTGCAAAGGCATCTGCGTCGCGCGACCAGGCGGGCTTTGCCGATCCTTTCGTGGTCAACCGGATTTCGTCCAGCGCCGCAGTGACTTCAGCCAACAAGTCGGCCCAGAACTGCGCATTTGGACGTAACTTGTCGGCGATGGCGAAGGGATTTTCGGCGCCCTCGCAGCGCTGCATCAGAAATTCCGTGGCGCTGACGTCCACCCCGGCCAGCTTTTCCAGCTTTTCGGCACGGGCGATCATCTTCTTGATTTGTGCCTTGCGATAGCGGCCCTTTCCGTCGCGAATTCCGGCTGCCATCGCAGCGATCGCTTCACAATCACCGCTTGAGAGATAGGCGCCCTGCTTGATGGCGTGGTTGACCTGTCGCAGCAGCTTGCCGAACTGCTTTTCGAGATGTTCATTGTTCCGGTAGGCCGGATTGTCGAGCACATGGCGGAGCAGGGCTCCCAGGTGCTCCTTCCGCACTTCGATCTCGTGTTTCCAGATGTTCCAGAAGGCGCTGTAGGCTGCCTTCTCCGCCACCGACCCGTCCATCGCGCCGCCATAGACGCCCGGGCGCCCGGCCAGATCGGCAAGCAGTTCACCTCGCTCTTCGGGCGAGAGTGATTCCATGGCTTTCGAGGCGGAATAGAGTTGATGCGAATAGACCCGCTGCAGGTCCCTCTTGCTATCAAGCGCTCGAACGTAGCGTTGAAAAGGCGAATTCTCGCCCGAGCCACTCTCGCCTTGGCCGAAAATTCGGTTTGCAGGACGATGGATTGATGCATCGGCAAGTCCCTCGCCGACGAAACCGCCGCTCTGCGCCAGAATTTTCCGCCCAAAACCGAACAAGCCCACTTTCCGCCTCCTCAATCCGCACAAAGGGAAG
>JAUIBM010000239.1 GCA_030428345.1 Alphaproteobacteria bacterium
TGGCGAGGCCAAGGCCGCTGCCGGGTTGGGTCTGATCTCCGCCTCGGTAAAATCTGTCGAAAACGTGATCAACATCTTCTGGAGACATCCCTGGGCCGTCATCAATCACCGCGACTCGAACGAGGCTCGAGTCGTCCTGAGGATCGGGCACAAGACGATCCAGCGGGCTTGAATGTTGTTGAAATTCCATCGATTGCACCTTCAGTCAAGTTTGGTCGAAGCGACGCAGGCATTGGCGTTTGACAAGCACGCGCTGACAGCGCGCCGCGGCTCGTATTGCGGAAGGCGAATTCACGAATACTTCGAATTGCGACAGTCTCGTGCGCAAACGCCGGTTGCATACAACCGGATGCCAGGCGCCGCGAGTTGCCCCCAATTCAACCCCGTGCATATAAACCGCGTATACAATCTGCCGTCCGCCCCGGACAGCGATGACCGTCGCGCGATCAACCTTCCAAATAGACCGTATGTCCAGTTGACCAAAAAAACAATTGTCAAATTCCAGACAAGTGTTCGCAATGGAGCCTTCCAAGCTGACGTAGCGGGTTAACCGCTTGTTTACCGTGTTCACGGAAAGGTGGGTCGGGACCTCAGCACCCGTTCAAGGCGATTCGTGAGTCTTTCGGAACGAATCGGGGTTGCGAAGGAAAAGACACGCGCGGGATTGGTATCTGGAAAATGAGTCGTTTGAGATCGCAGTTGGAGACTATCCGCCGCAACGCCGACATGTCCGACTCTGATTTGGACGGGCCGACGTCGCCACTGGGCGTCGATCAACGGCGACATTCCAGGGACATGCGTCCCGCGCAAGGCCAACCGGCGGCCCGCGCCGGGTCGCTTGCCGATCTGGAGCGCATTCGCGAGCGGCTGAACCGCCTGGCCGCCTCCGTTCCGCGCGAAGCGGCGCGTCAGCCGCAGCAGCGCATGGACCGGACAGCTGACGAAGGGCCGCGCCACGCGCAGTCATCGCCCGCCTCGGCGAACCTGCCGCGTTTCGCTCCTCCGCCCATCGCGCCCTCCTTCGAGGATCAGCGCAGAAGCCGCCATGCCGGGGTCGAGCCGCGCCGCCATGAGGCGCCGACGTCCGATCTGCGCGCCGCAAGGCCCGAACAGCGCGGCGGCGACCTGGAGGGCCTGCGTCGCGAGATGACCCAGGTCAAGGAGATGCTCGGATCGCTGGTGCGCCGCAATGACGACGATCTGCTGGCGGACGAATTGCGCCGGGTCTCGAAGGGCATTGCGGAGCTGCAGGAAAGGGGCTTGGGCGCACAAGCCGGCCAATTGCAGGAAATCTCCGGCGAGATGCACCAGATGCGTCAGACTCTATCGGAGATCAGTACCCAGAACCGGGTCTTCGACCACAATGCGCTGGTCCGATCCATCGAGGACGGCTACGCCTCGATCGCCACAAGGCTGGACGACGCCATCGCCCGCCACGCCTCAAGCGAACAGGCCGGTTCCGGTGGCGACATAGCGGCGTTGAGCGATCACGTATCGTCGATGCGCGAGATGCTGGAGCAGTTTCCGGCCTTGCTGCCGCTGGACAACATCGATGCCAGGCTCGGCGACATCGAAACCGTCCTTTCCGGATTGGGCGGCAATGGCGAATGGTCGATCTCGCGCAATTTCAACGTGCTGGAGGACCGACTCGACGAGGTATCGCGCGCACTCGCCGGCATGTCCGCTTCGCCGAACGGCGACCCTGTCGGCCTGGAGCGGATCGAGGCCCGTCTCGCCCAACTGGCCAGGAATGTCGAGGAACTCGCCACTCCGCGCAGCGTCGGCGCGGTCGGCGACCTGGATGCGGTCATCGAGCAGATCGGCGAACTGTCAGGCCGGGTGGAGCGCGTTCTGGAGCTGGCGGACGCCGGTTCCGGTGTGGGCGAGGGTTCGCACGCGATCCTGGAGCGGCTGGACGCGCTTGCCGGTTTGGTGGAATCGATACACGCCAATCCTTCCTCGCCCGCTGGCGGCGCGCAGTCCCTCGCCGTCATCGAACAGCAGATCGGCGAACTTTCGCAGCGCCTTGAGGAAATGGTCGCGCGCCTTCCCGGCGGATCGGGCGATCCGGAGCAGGTCGTCGACGCCCTGCGCAGCTTCACCTCGCGGCTTGAGGAATTCGAGGCGCGCCACCCGCTGGACCTTGACGGATCGCAGGACGATCGATTCGCCTCGCTTGAGGAAATGCTGACCCAGATTGTCGGCAGGCTGGATTCGGTACAGCCCGCGCAAACCGATTTCTCGCCCCTGACGTCCCGTCTCGACGACATCGAGCAGCAGGTCGCCGTATCGCGCGATTTTGCCGTTGAAGCCGCGACCCAGGCCGCCGAGCGCGTGCTCGAAATGGCGGGGTTGATGGAAGCGCAGAAGCGCGATCCCGACGGAATGCCGGACCCCGCGCTTGTCGAACGGCTGTCCGCGGAGATGCAGTCTCTGGAGACGCTTGCCCGCGAATCGGCAAGCCGCAACGACGAGAGCTTTGCCGCGGTGCGCGAGGTCCTCGACGCGGTGGTAAATCGGCTCGACGGCTTCGAGAGCGTGGCTCCCGAGCCCGCGCATCGGCAGCAAAGGCCGGCCCACCAGGAGCAGCAGTCTCCCCAGACCGAGGAAGCCCTGTTCGCTGCGGCCCTCGCCGATGACGAGATCGACCTCGCGACGGCAGGCTCTCGCGGCGTGGAGGAGGATTACCGGCACGAGGAAGCGGCCGCTCCGCGTGTCGAGATCGACGATGTGCCTCTCGAGCCGGGTTCCGGCGTTCCCGACCTGGCGGTTCTGGTGCGCAACGCGGCTGAACGGCGAAGGGTGCAGGCGACCGCGCGCGGCGGGGAAATGGGACAAGGATCGCCAGATTTTCTGGCGGCGGCGAGGCGGGCTGCGCAGGCCCAGGCGGCTGGAGCCGGCGCTGGCGCACAGGTGAAATCCGGTAAGGAGAAGTCCGGCAAGGTCAAACCTGGCAAGGACAAACCGGCCAAGCAGCACAAGAAACCGGCCGAAGCGAAGAAGCCTGGCGAAGGCAAGCCGGGATTGATGGGGCGGCTGGCGCGCTACCGCACCGCTCTTCTGGCCGCGGTGCTGGTGATCGCCGTGCTGGTTGTCGGCATGCCCTACGCCGTGGGATGGTTGTCGCGGATCGCTTCCTCCGACGGCGCGGCCTCGGCCGGCCCGGCGTCCGGCGATCAGGTTTCGGGCGGCGCCGCGCCGGTTGAAGAATCTTCCGGGCAACCGGACGCTGCCAGCCAATCCGCCGCTGCTGCTCCTGTCGAGGCGAACGCGACGGATGTGGGCGACGACGCCTCGACCACGCGATCTTTGCCGGTCGTGAGACCTGTCGATTCCGAGCCGGAACAGGCAGGCGCCGCTGCCGCCGATGGCGGTTCGCCCGATACGGATGCGTCGGTCGCCGCTCCTGAGCCGAAAATCGGGAATGGCGCGCTGCGCCAGGCCGTGCTTGCCGGCGATCCGCGCGCCATGTTCGAGGTTGCCAGACGCTACACAGACGGCGCCGGTGTCGAGCGCGATCTGGCGAAGGCCGCACAATGGTATGAATATGCCGCGCGCGGCGGTTCTGCGCCGGCTCAATATCGCCTCGCCAATTTCCTGGAGAAGGGGCATGGCGTGGCGCTTGATGTCGAGAAATCCGCGATGTGGTACCAGCGCGCGGCCGAGCAGGGCAACGCGCTGGCGATGCACAATCTCGCAGTGCTTTTCACCTCGGGCCTGGTGGGCGGTCGCGCCGACATGGCCTCCGCCATCGGCTGGTTCCACAAGGCGGCGGAGCTCGGCGTGAAGGATAGCCAGGTCAATCTGGGGATCATCTATGCCAAGGGCCTTGGCGTGGATGCCGATCTGGTGGAGGCGTACAAATGGCTGTCGATCGCAGCGCGGGGCGGCGACGCCGACGCTGCGGCCAAACGCGACACCCTGGCCGGCGCCATGCGTCCGGAGCAGTTGCAGAAGGCGCGCGGCGAAGCCGAGCTGTGGAAGCCGGAACCGCTCGACCCCCAGGCGAACGCATCGACGCCCGACCCGCAATGGGACCCCGCCGCCGGCAAGCAGGCGGCGACCTCGCAGCCCGACTCGCAGGCGCAGGCCGACCCTTCTTCTGAGAAGGCCGTCGCCACGGTCCAGTCGCTGCTGAAGCGGCTGGGATACGATCCGGGACCGGCCGACGGAAAGATGGGCGCGCGCACACGCGACGCCGTCAAGGCGTTCCAGCGCAAGGCGGGCCTTCCCGAGGATGGCGAGGTGACGAGCGAATTGCTGAAGAAACTGGCCGATGCAGCCTGATCGACGCCTGCGACACGCGATGCCCGATCCTTGCATTGACAAGGCCATTCGGCAGGAGCATTTAGGCCTGCAACTGTCCTGACCGTCGCTGTTGCAATCCCGAAAGATTTTCGGCGCATTCCCGGAGATGCCGGTGAGCATCTATCTTCCCATTGCAGAATTGTCCGTGAACGTGTTCGTTCTATTCGGCATGGGAATTGCGGTCGGATTCCTCTCCGGAATGTTCGGCGTGGGCGGCGGGTTCCTGATGACGCCGCTGCTGATTTTCTACAACATTCCACCCGCCGTCGCGGTTGCGACCGGCACCAACCAGGTCGTTGCCTCCTCGGTTTCCGGCGCGCTTGCGCATTTCAAGCGCGGCACCATCGACTTCAAGCTCGGCACGATCCTCCTCGTCGGCGGCATTGCCGGCTCGGGTCTCGGCGTGCTCGTCTTCACGCTGCTGCGCAAGGCCGGCCAACTCGATCTGATCATCTCGCTGACCTATGTGATTTTCCTCGGCTCGATCGGTTCGCTGATGGTCGTCGAGAGCCTGAATGCGCGTCGGCGGGTCAAGGCCGGCGGCAAGTCCGATGTGCGCCGCCCCGGCCAGCACAACTGGGTGCATGGCCTGCCGTTCAAGATGCGCTTTCGCAAGTCCAAGCTCTATCTCAGCGCCATTCCGGTGCTGGTGCTGGGCGTCGCCATCGGCCTGCTGGTGTCGATCATGGGCGTTGGCGGCGGCTTCATCATGGTCCCGGCGCTGATCTATCTGCTGCATGTACCGACCAATGTCGTCATCGGCACCTCGCTCTACCAGATCATCTTCGTCACCGCCTTCACCACGGTGCTGCAGTCCTACACCAACCAGTCCGTCGACGTCGTATTGGCGCTGGTATTGATGGTCGGTGGGGTGATCGGGGCGCAATTCGGCGCGGCGGCGGGCGTCAAGCTGCGCGGCGATCAGCTGCGCGCCCTGCTGGGACTGCTGGTTCTGGCGGTCGGCGCGCGCATGGCCTTCGAACTCGTGACCACGCCGGCCGATCCGTTCTCGATCACCGCGATCCATCTGGGGGCGTTGTGATCGCCGCCGGGCACGCTGCGCGCGGCTTGCTCGCCGTTGCGGTGCTCGCCATCGGCCTGATGCGCGCGCCGGTCGCCGCAAACGCACAAGCTGCCGCCGAGAAGGCGGCGGCGCCCGACCAGGAATCCATCCAGATCGGCATCTCCGCCGACGTCATTCCGCTGACGTCCAATTTTTCCGGTACGCATATCGCCGT
>JAUIBM010000240.1 GCA_030428345.1 Alphaproteobacteria bacterium
GCGTCGCGCTGGCTCATGACTTCCGCGACCGATTTGGTGACGATGCCCGCCGGGATGATGCCCCAGTTGATCTCCGACAGTCCGAATTTCGCTTCGTCCGCGGCGACCGCCAGGTCGCAGCCGATCAGCACCTGGAAGGCGCCGCCGAAGCACCAGCCGTTGACCATGGCGATCGTCGGCTTGGGAAAGTGCATCATCCGCCGCCATTGCCAGGCGGCGTTGGCGCGATAGAGGCGTTCGCGCGCCAGCGGCGGGCCGGCGTCCGGCTCGCGGAAATATTCCTTCAGGTCCTGTCCGGCGGAGAACGCGTCGCCCGCGCCGGTGATCACCAGCACCCGCGCCTCGTCATCTTCCTCCATCGCGTCGAGAACCGCGTTCATCTCCCACACGATGCCGGGATTGATCGCGTTGCGCTTGTCCGGCCGGCTCAGCGTGATCCAGGCGATGCCGTCCGCGACTTCCACCGTGACGAATTCGCCCCAGGGCTTTTCGCCCGCCCCTTCGGCATTTTCCTTCATAGAGCTAGCTGACATTGTGAGCCTCCGTGTGCCATAAGATGTCGAACACATATGTAAGGGACCCTGATATTGTCAAGAGCAAAACAATCCGACACGGCTTCGGTTTCCGACCGGGTCAGGCTGCGCCCGCGAACCATCTATCTCCTCAACCAGGCCAACCAGGCGGTGCGGGGCCGGCTTGAAGCCGAACTGCGCGAAATCGGCCTGACCGGGATCCAGTACACCGTCCTCGCCATCGTCGGCGGACGGCAGGAGGTTTCCTCGGCAGAGCTGTCGCGCCGGTTCTTCGTGACGCCGCAGACCATGAACGAGATCGTGGCGGGCCTGGAGAAGCGGGGATTGATGGAGCGCCACCCGAGCGAGGCCAACAAGCGGGTCCTCACGGCTCAGCTGACCGCCGCAGGCAGACAGGCGCTGGCGAGCGCCGACACGATCGCGGATGCGGTCGAGGGCGCTGCCCTCGCCAATCTGCGCGAGGAGGATTTCAGGGAACTGCGCCGGCTGCTCTCCCTGCTGCTCGGCGACATGCGCAACAACGGCCAGGCCTCCCCGGCGGGGGCGAAGGAGAACAGACAATGAGCGAGGCAGGCAACCCGGCGATCGAATTCCATTTCGACTTCATCTCTCCATTCGGATTCTTCGCCAGCCTGAGGATCGATGATCTCGCGGCGCGGCATGGTTTGCAGGCGGACTGGCGTTCGATGCTGGTAGGCGTCAGCATCCTCAAGGTGATGGGCATGAAGGCGATCCCCGCGACGCCGCTCAAGGGCGATTATGTTCGCCGGGAGGCCGAACGCTATTGCCGCCGACATGGCATCAGCCTTGCCCGGGAATTCGTTTCACCGCCCTCCAATCCGCTTGTCGCCGGCCGCACCTTTCACTGGACGCGCCGCCATCATCCGGACAAGGCGAAGGACGTCGCCCGCGCGCTCTTCTCGGCCTATTGGCTGGAAGGACGCGACATCGCCGAACTGTCCCTGGCGCTCGACATCGCGCAGGCCTGTGGACTGGACCGGCAGGCGCTCGCCGCCGCCCATGAAAGCGGCGAAGCCGCGGACCTGCTGCGCGCGGCGGTGGACGCCTCGCTGGCGAAGGGCGTGTTCGGCTCGCCCTATTTCATCGTGCCGGAAGCCGTTTCCATCAACCGTCCCTGCAAGGGTACGGGCGAACCCTTTTTCGGGGTCGACAAGATGGAGTTGATGGAAGAGTGGATTGCCGCCAGGGGGTGGTGAGCGGCGTCAGAGCGTCGCGAAATCGAACGGCATCGACAGCATGGACATGTGCTCGGAGATCAGCCGGCGCGCGTCTTCCGTGGCTTCGCCCTGGGCGAGGCTGATCGTGACCTTGCGCTGGCCCAGTTCCTCGCGGCAGGCCAGGGCGATGTCCAGCCCGGGCGGCAGCAATTCGCGGAACTCGCGCAGCAGCGCCCTCTCTACCGCCTCCCGCCTCAAAGCCGGTTTGAAGACCTTGCCGGTCGTGGTGAGCGGCATTTCCTCGATCACGTAAAGCTGCTTGGGCACGGCTGCAGGCTCGGGAATGCGCTGGCGCACGGCGTCCAGAACTTCCTGCGGGCTGGCGGAACGGCCCGTCTTCAGCTTGAGAAACGCGACCGGCAACTCGCCGGAATACCGGTTCGGTTCACCCACCGCGGCGCAGAGCTCCACGTCCGGGTGGTGCATCAGCGCTTCCTCGATCACCAGCGGATCGATGTTGTGCCCGCCGCGGATGATCACGTCCTTGGATCGGCCGAGGACAAAGATCTGGCCGTCCGGATCGATGCGCCCGGTGTCGCCCGTCGCCAGCCAGCCGCCTTCCATGAAGGCGTCCTGCGAGAGGCGGGCATTGCTGTAGCCGGGACTGACATTGGCGCCGCGGATGGCGATCGCGCCATGCTCGCCGCGCGCCAGCGGCCGCGTCGGGTCCGGCCTGCCATCGCCGCCAAGCGCGAAGGTCTGCACCTCGCAGAACGGCAGGGGCCAGCCGGAAGAGCCGGGAACCCGTTGGGCGTGCCGGGGCACGAGCGAGACCAGCCCCGCCGCTTCCGTCATGCCGTATATGCTGCGCAAGGCGATGTTGAAACGCTTCTCGAACCGCGCCGCGAGTTCGCCCGGCATTGGCGAGCCGCCGCCGAACAACGCCTTGACGCGGCTGATGTCGTGGTCTCCGTTCGAGGTGCCGACCAGCGTCGAGACGAAAGTGGGACCGCCGGAAAGTACGGTCACATCGTATTTTTCGACGATTTTCCAGTAATCGCGCACGAAATCGGGGTTGCGCATCCCAAGCCGGGAGGGAATGAGCGTCGCCGCTCCGGCCGCAATCGCCGCGCCTGCCAGCACGATCGAGCCCGCCACGTGGAAGAACGGAAAGCCGTTCACGAACACGTCCTGCGGGCCGACATCGTAGAACATGCCCGCGAACCAGGCGACATGCACCTCGTTGCGATGGGTGTGGCGCACCAGTTTTGGAACACCGGTCGAGCCGCCTGTGTGGAAGAAGGAAGCGATCGCGTCCGGGTCGATATCGGCGTCGAAGGCGGGTTCGGCGGATTGGGCCAGCGCCAGATCGCCCAGCTTCGGCGCGCCTTCTGCGGCCTCGCCAACCGTCAGCACTTGCTCGAGCCGAGGGGCCAGCGCCCTGATCCGGGGGATTTTCTCCCAGATCGGGAAGGCGGGATCGGGACCCAGCACGACCGCGACCTTCGCCCCGGAATGTTCGATCAGCTCCGCGATGTGGTCGGCCGACAGCATGTAGTTGATCGGGCAGACCCGGCCGATCGCCTGTGCCGCGAAGAAGGCGACCACCGTTTCCGGCGATGAGGGCAGCAGCAGCGCGACTGCGTCCTCGCGCGTCACGCCAAGCGCCCGCAGCGCGTTCGCGGTGCGGTTGACCGATGACAGAAGCTGGCGATAGGTCCAGGTTTCAGCTTCGTCGTCCGCCCTGCCGTTTGGCAAATAAATCAGGGCTTTGTGATCGCCGTACAGTTCGGCCGAGCGAGACAGAAGGGCGTGGGTCGATCGCACGGGAACGGCCTGCGAATAGTCGAGGCGTTCGATTTCCTCGATCTCCGCGACGCCGCGAATGGTCCGCCTCGATGTTTCGGGCCCACCGTTGAGATTGTTGATCGGCAAGTCGCTCGTTCCGCCCTGTTCCCCTGCAGCCAGGCTGCACTCCTCCATCCGACCATAGAGTCGCCATCCGGCTTGACTAGACGGTCAACCAGAACCCAAGGTGCCAAATATGGAACACTCACCTCGCCTGTCCGCCCGGCAGCTTCGCCAGTCCCCGCGCATCGACCTCAATGCGCTGATGCTCTTCTACGAGACGGTGAACGCCCGCAGCATCAACAAGGCCGCCACGATGCTCGACATTCCCAAGTCGACCATCAGCCGCAGGCTGCGCCTGCTTGAGGAGCAGTTCAACTCGACCCTGCTGAAACGCGGGGCGCGCTCGCTCGGCCTGACGGAGACGGGCCAGGCCTTGTACCAGCGCTGCGAGCGGATCGTCGCCGAACTGGAGAAGGCCAATCTGCAGACCGCGCAGATGCAGGACGGGATGAGCGGCGTGCTGCGAATCAGCATGCCGTCCTTCTTCGTCGGCTGGGTGTCCGACGCGATCGCCGAGTTCACCCGCGAGCATCCGGTGCTGCGCCTGGAGATCGAGGCGCATAACAGGCATGTGGATGTCGCCGAGGAACCCTTCGACGTCGCCATCCATTTCGGCAAGCCGGCCGAGACCTTCCATCCGACCCGCATGCTCGCCGAACTGCCGCGCAGCTTCTATGCGACGCCCGCCTATGTGGCCGAGCATGGGACGCCGCAACGCTACACGGATCTCGCCAGCCACGAGCTGATCGTCCACAATTTCCAGATGCGCGACAAGATCTTCCCCTGGCTCAAGCAGAAGGACGGCCAGCCGCTGGTGCTCTCGCCGCGCGTGGTCGCCAACAGCGCGGTGGTTATTCGCGATCTGGTGCTGAGCAGTCTCGGCATCGGCCTGATGCCCGACATCATGTGCCGCTCGGACGTGAGCACGGGCGCGCTGGTCCAGCTTCCGCTGGACTGGGAGAGCCCGCCGCTCACCGCTTCGGCGACCTATCTCGCCCGCCGCTACGCCCCGGTGAAGACCCGGGCGTTTCTCGATCACCTCACCACATTTCTGCGCAACCGTGCGCGTATCGAGCCCTGAAACAAGCCCCTTGAGGCAATCTCGCACCAACCGCCGGCGCGCGGCCCACCCGGCGTGAGTGTTTCATTTTTCGAACGGAGCGTTCGAGTAGATCAACTATCTGGCCCCATGCCTGTCTGTTAGCATTTGCGGGCATGTAAAACGCGGTTGGGTGGACTGCGGAAATGAGGAGGACATGTTGGAAGCCACGTCGCTATGGCAACTGACCGCAAGGCAGATCGTGGATGGCATCGCACGGCGAAAATTCACCGCGCGCGAGGTCATGGAAGACACTCTCAAGCGTGTCGATGCGGTAAATGACAGCGTCAACGCGCTTGTTTCTGTGCAGGCGGAGGCGGCGCTGCAAAGGGCCGACGAACTGGACGCGGACTTTGCCGCGGGCAAGCCGATGCTGCCGCTCCACGGTGTCCCGGTCACGACCAAGGTCAATTCCGATCAGCAGGGCGTGCCGACGACCAATGGCACGCATTTCTTCGCCGGCCGCATTCCGGACCGCGACGAAGCCAGCGTCTCGAACATCCGCAAGTCCGGTGCGGTGCTGTTCGCCCGCTCCAACGCGCCCGCCATGTCCATGCGCTGGACCACCGAGAACGACATTCACGGCCGCACGCTCAATCCCTGGAACCGCGACGTGGTTCCCGGAGGCTCGAGCGGCGGGGCCTCGGTGGCCGTCGCCACCGGCATGGGATCCATCGCGCATGGCAATGACGGCGGCGGATCGCTGCGCATGCCGGCATTTTGCAGCGGCGTCGTCGGATTGCGCCCGACCGTCGGCCGCGTGCCGAGCGCTCCGGCAGACGAGAACC
>JAUIBM010000241.1 GCA_030428345.1 Alphaproteobacteria bacterium
TAGTGCCACATGCGGTCGGTGTTGATCAGCGATGCGCCCGCCTGTCCTGCAATGTCGAGCAGCAGCCCGTCGACATGATGCGGTACGCCGCAAACCATGCGTTCGGGAGCAGGCCCGAGACGGTCCGCCGGCCAGTTCCGGCGCACCAGTTCGGCATTGCCGCCGATTCCGCCAGAGGCGATGATAACGGCCGGCGCGAAAAATTCGAACCCGCCGACGACATCGCGATTGCTGCGCTGCCCGCGCCCGACATCGCTTGGCGCGAGCACCTCGCCCGCAACGCCGGTCACCGCACCATCCTGCGTGACGATGGCGCTGACGCGGTGGCGGAACGCGAATTGCACCAGGCCCCTGGCATGGGCCTCGCGCACTCTTTTTTCGAATGGCGCCAACACGCCCGGCCCGGTGCCCCAAGTCAGGTGAAACCGCGGAACCGAATTGCCGTGCCCGTCGGCCATCGCTCCGCCACGCTCGGCCCAGCCGACCGTCGGAAACCAGCGCATTCCGAGCGAGGCGAGCCATGGGCGCATCTCGCCGGCGGCGAATTCCAGATAGGCCTGCGCCCATTTGCGCGGCCAGTGATCCTGCGGCCGGTCGAATTGCGCCGAGCCGAGCCAGTCCTGCGTCGCCAGCGCGAGGGAATCACGGATGCTTACCCGCCGCTGTTCGGGCGTATCGACCATGAACAAGCCGCCAAGCGACCAGAAAGCCTGCCCGCCGAGCGACTGCTCGCCCTCCTGGTCGAGAAGAATGACCCTCTTGCCGCGGTCGGCTAGTTCGCAAACCGCCGCCAGTCCGGCAAGGCCCGCGCCGACGACGATCGCGTCCGCCTGTTCCGCCATGATGGTCCGTCCTCCCCTTGTCCCATCGCGCGGATCGGCCCGCATGATTGCCGCCGCAACGGGTGGCTGCAAGCATGCGCGCCGGCCGCGCCCAGGATCAGCGTTCTGTCAGCTTGAGCTCGATGCGGCGGTTGCGGGCCCGCGCTTCGTCGCTGTCGCCCGCCTCCAGCGGCTGGAACTCGCCGAACCCTGCAGCCACGAGACGCTTGGCGGGCACGCCGCGCGAAATGAAGAACTTCACCACCGCCAGCGCGCGCGCCTGGCTGAGTTCCCAATTGTCCTTGAACTTGCCGGTTCCCGAAAGCGGCGTGTCGTCCGTATGGCCGTCCACCCGCAAGACCCATTCGATGTCGTCCGGGATCTCCCGCCCGATCTGCAGCAGCGCGTCGGCGACCTTCAGCATCTCGTCGCGTCCCTGCGGATTGAGTTCCGCCGCGCCGGAGGCGAAAAGGACTTCGGACGGGAAGACGAAACGGTCCCCGACGATCCGGATATCCGGGCGGTCCGACAGAATCTCGCGCAACCGGCCGAAGAAGTCGGAGCGATAGCGATTGAGTTCCTGGACGCGCTGGGCCAGCGCCACATTGAGACGCCGGCCAAGATCGGCGATCTTGGTCTGGCTCTCGCGGTCGCGCGATTCGGTAACCTCGAGCGCATCCTCAAGGGCGGCGATCTGCCGCCGCAGCGCCGATATCTGCTGATTCAACAATTCGACCTGGCTGAGCGCGCGCTGCGAGAGCTGCTTCTCGCTATCCAGGGCGCTCGACAGCGCACCGATCCGCGCATCGCGCTCGTCACTGACGCCGGAGCCGGCGGCGAGCAGTTTCTGCAAGCGCGAACGCTCCGATTCCGCCTGCTCCAGCGAGGCCTGCATGGAGGCCAGATTGTCTTCCACGTCCTGCTTGCTGGTGCGTTCCAGCGCCAGCAGCGAGGTCAGTTCATCGATCTGGGCGTTCAGCCGGTTGAGCACCGCATCCTTGCCCGTGATCTCCTGGCTGAGCAGGAACTGGGCCAGCACGAAGACCGACAGCAGAAACATGATCGCCAGCAGCAGCGTCGACAGGGCGTCGACGAAGCCCGGCCAGTAATCGACCCTGTTCTGCGTGCGGCGGGAGCGACTGAGCGCCATCGTGTCGGCCTATTCTCTCGTCGCCTGGTCGAAGAACGAATCCAGTCGGCGCATGAGGACCAGCAATTCCTTCTGCTGCGCTTCCTGGCGCGCCGCCTGTTCCTTGTACATTTTCTGGTCGGCGCGCATATGCGTGACCAGTCCCTGCACCCCTTCGGCGAGCGCCGCCATGGCCGCGGTCGCGCGCGAGCCGCCGGCAACCGCCGCGCCCGGCTGGAGGTTCTGCGTGAGCTGGTCGAGGCGCTCCCTTATGTCGTCGCTCGAGCCGCCCATGGAGCCGGCCGGCGCGAATTCGAAGGTCATGTCGGTGACGGAAGAAAGCCAGTTTTCCAGTTCGGTATAGAAGCGGTTCTGCGCCCGGCCCGCCTGCAGGTCGAGAAAGCCGAGCACCAGCGAACCCGAAAGGCCGAACAGCGAGGACGAGAACGCCGTTCCCATGCCGTCGAGCGGCGATTTCAGCCCGCTCTTGAGCGCGTCGAGCACGTCATTGGCGTCGCCCGAGCGCGGATCGAGCGACTGGATCGTGTCGCCGATGGAGCCGATGGTCTGCAAGAGGCCCCAGAAGGTTCCCAGCAGGCCGAGAAACACCAGCAGGCCGATCAGATATCGCGAGATATCGCGCGATTCATCCAGGCGGTTGGCGATCGAATCGAGAATGGAGCGCATCGAACTGGTGGTCAGCGACATGTCGCGCCCGCCCTGTCCGAGCAGGGCCTTCATCGGCGCGAGCAGCACCGGGTCGCGCACCTCGTCCAGTTCCGACACCCCGTCCTTGAACGAATTCACCCAGGACACTTCGCCCATCAGGCGCATCACCTGCAGGATCGTCAACAGCACGCCGACCAGCAGAACCCCGACAATCAGCCCGTTCAGGCCCGGATTGGTCGCGAAGGCGGTTGATATGCGACCGTAGAGAATGGCGGCCAGGAAGCCGACCAGAATGAGAAAGATCACCATGGTCAGCAAATGGACGCGGGGGCTCGAGAGCCGATGCGGATCGTATGGCTTGGCCAAAGGTGCTACCTCCTGGTCGCCGGTTGTGCGAAACAGACGCCAACAGCCTATATGGGCTTGGCGGGAATGCGAATATCAATACCAGATTCAATGAGTACGGTCGCCCGGTCAAGCGGCGGCTGCGACCGTTTCCAATAACTTGCGGTGCACGAACTCGTTGCCGGCCGCAATATCGCCGCTCTCCAGCATTGTCCCGCCATTGGCAAGGTCCGTGACGAAGCCTCCGGCCTCGCGAACCAGTATGATTCCTGCAGCCATGTCCCAGGCAGAGAGGCCGCTTTCCCAAAATCCGTCGAAGCGTCCGGCCGCGACAAAGGCAAGATCGAGCGCTGCCGCGCCCATCCGGCGCACGCCGGCGACCTGCAGCATGATCCGCCGCTGCTGTTCCAGGTAGAGCGAATGCCCGCGCCGGCCCAGATGGGGAATGCCCGTGCTCACCACGCAATCGGCCATGTCCTTGCGGGCCGCGACGCGCAGCCGGCGGTCGTTCATATAGGCTCCACCACCCCGCTCGGCGGTATAGAGCTCGTCCATGGCCGGATTGTAGACGACGCCTGCGATGATCTGCCCCTCGCGCTCGAGCGCGATCGAGATGGCGAACATCGGAATGCCGTGAAGGAAGTTCGTGGTGCCGTCGAGCGGGTCGATGATCCAGCGATGCGCCGTGTCGCGGCCCTCGATGACGCCCCCTTCCTCCATCAGGAAGCTGAAGCCGGGACGCGCCTTCTCCAGTTCGATCCGCAGGATCTTCTCGGCGTTGCGGTCGGCGCTGGAGACAAAGTCGCCCGGCCCCTTCACCGACACCTGCAGGTTCTGCACCTCGCCGAAATCGCGCGCAAGCGCCCTGCCCGCCTTGAGAGCGGCATTGGTCATGACATTGAGAAGCGCTGAACGGGCCATGCGTCTGCGTCAGTCCGCGCGACGCAGATACGTCACTTCGGTGGTTTCCACGACGATGCGTTCGCCCGCGCCAATGAAGGGAGGCACCATCACCCGCACGCCGTTTTCAAGGATTGCCGGCTTGTAGGAAGATGCGGCGGTCTGCCCCTTCACCACGGGATCGGCCTCGGCGATCGTCACGGTCACCTGCTCGGGCAACTGGATGCCGATCGGGCGCTCCTCATGCAGTTCGACGGTCACGGTCATGCCGTCCTGGAGGAAGGCGGCGCGATCGCCGACGAAATCCTTGGCGAGCTGCAGTTGCTCGTAGCTCTCGGTGTCCATGAACACCAGCGCATCGCCTTCCTCGTACAGGAACTGGAAGTCCTTCTGCTCGAGGCGCACCTTTTCCACCGTCTCCGACGACCGGAAGCGTTCATTCAGCTTTGAGCCGTTGATCAGGTTCTTGAGCTCGACCTGGTTGAAGGCCCCGCCCTTGCCGGGCTTTACCGCCATGGTCTTGACCGCCACCCAGAGCGATCCTTCGTGCTCGATCACATTGCCTGGCTTGATTTCGTTGCCGTTGATTTTCATGGGAGATATCCGGAACCGTTCCAAGTGGCGACGCCGATCGAAGGCGTCGCTCGCCATTCCGATCTGCAGCAATGCCGGCGATTTGCGGAGGGCGGCGCGCACACCATCGTGTCGCACGCCGCCTCTTGACCACATTTGGCCGCGCAAGACAAGTGGCACAAGCCGCACCGCACACGCCGCCTCAGCCCGAAGGCCATCGCTCGGCCCTTTGCTGCGCCAGTTCGCGTTGCTCCACGTCCATGCGCGAGACGAACTGGTCGAGCCAGGGATCGCCAAGCCCCGCCCTGCTGGCGAGCATGTGCCATTTGCCGGCCTCGACCTCGTCGCTCTTCGTGCCGATGCCGAGCGCCAGCATCTTCGCGGCGCGGTTCTGCGCGATGACATTGCCAGCGCGGGCCGCCCTGCTCATCCATCCGAAGGCGGCGTTTTCATCCTGCGGCCCACCCTTTCCGTTGGCGAGCCAGATTCCCAGTTCCACCTGCGCGGTGTCGAAGCCCGAGCGCGCCGCCTTTTCCAGCCATTTGCGCGCCTCGCGAAGATCGACGGGAACGCCGACGCCCTCGGCATAGATCTGCGACATCGCGTATTGCGCGTCGCTGACGCCGGCCTCCGCAGCGCCCTTGTACCAGGGCAATGCCTCGCGAAAACCGGCCACCCCCGGTTCCTCGGCCACGATCAATTGCGCCAGATTGAACATCGCAGTGGGATGGCCGGCCTTTGCCGCCGCTAGCAGGAGCCTACGCGCTTTGGCGTCGTCTCGCGCCACCACCTTGCCCTGCAGCAATTTCAGCGCATAGGCGAATTGCGCCTCCGGATAGTCCTTCTCGGCGGCAAGGCCATACCACGCCGCCGCCTCCTTGGGGTCCTTGCCGATTCCCAGACCCTTGTCATAGAGCTCGGCGATGAGAGTCTGCGCCGCCGGATCGCCATCGCGGGCGCGTCTCAGCGCAAGATCGAAGGCGGTGAGATAATAGCCGCGCTGATAGGCGCCGTAGGCAAGATCCGCGCGCGGATCGAAAGCGCCGGGCGATGTCGTGAGGCT
>JAUIBM010000242.1 GCA_030428345.1 Alphaproteobacteria bacterium
GCGCAAGAAAATTCACGCCCGCGACAAAAACGCGTCTGGCGGTTCCAACGGGACAGACGGCTGTAAAGATGCCATGATGGGGTGCGATCCGGAACGGGTCGAAATGCTTCGCGTCGGTTCCACCGCGCCACACCTCACCGGCAGGGCCGCGGGGAGAGAAGACCGCCATACGGCGGCAGGGAAAGGGATCAAATGCTTACATCAGGAAAATCCGGAACGTTTGCGCTGATCGGCACGGCCATTCTGGCCGTCGGGCTGGTTTCCGGCAGTGCCCGGGCCGCCGACGAGCGGCGCATCGTCACCATCCAGGACGCGGACTATTTCGGCTTCGATCTGCGCGCCGAGAAGAATGTCAGCCTCGACCAATGCAAGGAAAGCTGCGTCGGCGACCCGCAATGCCGCGCCTTCACCTACAACACCAAGGCCAAATGGTGCTTCCTGAAGAGTGACTTCAAGGAACTGGGACCGTTCGTGGGAGCGGTGGCCGGCCGCGTCGTCGAAGTCAGCACCGAGCCCGACATCGGCGCGGCGCCCGTTCTCGGCTTCGTATCGGCCCGCACCCTGGACGAAGCGCGCAGCTTTCGCCGCAAGGCGGTCGCCGCCGCCTCCCGCCAGGGTCTTCAGGGCGCGCAGCAATTGCTGACAAGCGCTCTGGGCGCATTGGGATCGCGCGACTACGAGACCGCAGAAAAGTTCTTTTCGAGCGCGATGGGCGCCGAACCCAATAATCTGGCCAATTGGGATGCCTTCGCGAAATACGCGCTGGGATATGCGCGCTCCGGCGCTTCCGGCAGCTACCGCATGCAGAATCTGGCGGTAATCGCGGCCATCAACGCCTATCAGCTGACGCGGACCAATTCCAGCCGCGCCGATGCGCTTTCGCTGCTGGCTCAGACACTTGAGGAAGACAGTTCCTACCGGGCGGCCCTCAACGCCTACAAGGCCAGCCTGGAACTGGTGAATTCACCCGTCGTCGCAGAAGCCTATCGCACGTTGCGTACCAAGAAGGGCTTCCGCGTGACCGGCAATACCGTCGACGCCGATACGACGACCCCGCGTGCCTGCGTCCAGTTTTCCGAGGACCTGGTCAAGAGCGGCGTCGATTACGGCAGTTTCGTCTCTGTGGACGGAAAGGCCGGCGGCGCGATCGAGGCCACCGGCCGGCAGATCTGCGTCGAGGGCCTGGAGCACGGCAACAGCTATCGCATCGCCTTGCGCGCCGGCCTGCCGTCCTCGGTCGATGAAGCGCTGGAAGAGCCGGTTGTCGTCAATGTCTATGTGCGCGACCGCGCACCGGCAGTACGCTTCACGGGCGAGAATTTCGTGCTGCCTGGCAGCGCCCGGCAGGGCATTCCGATCATCGGCATCAACGCCGACAAGGCCGACCTCCAGCTCTACAGGGTCGGCGATCGCTCGATTTCCCGTCTGGTTTCCGGATCCCGCTTCCTTTCCCAGCTCGAGGGCTATTCCGTCAGCGACATCGCCGACGATATGGGAGCGCCGGTCTGGAAGGGTTCCATCGACCTTGCCCGCGAGCTCAACAAGGAGACGGTTACCAGCATACCGCTGGATGAAGTCCTGCCGAAGCGCAAGCCCGGCATCTATGTCCTGACGGCCACGGTGCCCAGTGCGGAGGTGGACAGCTGGGAGCCGCGCGCAACCCAGTGGTTCCTGGTTTCCGACATCGGTCTGACCGCCTATTCCGGCGTTGACGGCCTGACGGTGTTCACGCGCTCGCTCGACGCGGCGACGCCGCTTGCGGGCGTCGAGCTTTCGCTGATCGCCCGCAACAACGAAGTGCTCGGTAAAGCGGTGAGCGACGCCAATGGCGTCGCGCGTTTCGAGGCTGGATTGATGCGCGGCAAGGCTGGCATGGCGCCCGTTGTGGTGACCGCGCGCGATTCCTCAGATGACGGCAAGGATTATGTTTTCCTCGATCTCGACCGGGCCGGCTTCGATCTTTCCGATCGCGGCGTGACCGGACGCGCCGCGCCAGGGCCCGTCGACATCTATGCCTATACCGAGCGCGGCATCTACCGCCCCGGCGAAACGGTGCACGCCATGGCGCTGGCGCGCGATGATAGTGCGCAGGCAAGCGAAGGACTGCCGCTGACGATCGTGTTCGAGCGGCCGGACGGCGTGGAGGCGCAGCGAACCGTTTCCAATGCGCCGAGCGCGGGCGGGCACAGCGTTGATTTCGCCGTGCCGCAAAACGCCATGCGCGGCGTGTGGAAGATGCTGACGCTCACCGATCCCGATTCCGATCCGGTGGCGGAAAAGCTGTTCCTGGTCGAGGATTTCATCCCCGACAGGATCGAATTCGACCTGAAGGCGAAGAGCGAGCGGATCGCGCCGGGCGCACCTGCAACGGTCGAGGTCGACGGGCGCTATCTGTACGGTGCGCCGGCCAACAATCTGGCGCTCGAAGGTGAAATGCGCCTGAAGACCGTGCGCAAGCTTGATGCCGTTCCCGGCTATCTCTTCGGCCTGGCCGAGGAGGAATACCAGGGCGACGACCGCACCACGCTTGCCGATTTGCCGCGCACCGGCGCGGACGGCAAGGCGGAGATCGAAATCGCGCTGCCGGAGCTTCCCAGCACGACGCGTCCCGTCACGGCGGAAATCTCGATCCGCATGCGCGAGGATGGCGGACGCGCGGTCGAGCGCAAGCTGACCCTGCCGGTTGCCTCCAGCGGTCCGATGATCGGGCTGCGGCCTGATTTCGGTGACAGCGCCAAGGAGAATTCGCAGGCCTCGTTCCGAGTGCTGGCGGTCGATGCGGCGGGCGAGCGCATCGCGCTTTCCGGTCTGGAATGGAAGCTTTACCGGATCGAGCGCAATTACCAATGGTATCGCGACGGATCCTATTGGCGCTACGAAGCGGTGCAGATCCCGCGTCTGGAAGCAAGCGGCACGGTTGACGTCTCCGCTGGGGAACCGGCTTCGGTCTCGGTGCCGGTGAAGTGGGGCCAATACCGTCTGGAAGTCGCCAGCGCCAATGCGGACGGACCGGCAACGAGCGTCGCGTTCAATGCCGGATATTTCGTGGCGCAGCAATCGGCCGAAACCCCCGATGCGCTGGAAATCGCGCTCGATCGCGAAAGCTATGCGGCGGGCGATGTTGCAAAGCTCAAGGTCGCCTCGCGTTTCGCCGGACAATTGCTGGTCGCGATCGGAAGCGACAGGCTGTTCGAGACGATGAATGTGGAGATCCCGGCGACGGGCGGCGAGGTGGAAATCCCGGTCAAGGCGGAGTGGGGCGCTGGCGCCTATGTCACCGCCACCCTGTTCCGGCCGGGCAGTTCCCAGCAGAGCCGCATGCCGATGCGCGCCATCGGCACCACCTGGCTTTCGATCGATCCGGGCGCGCGAAAGCTTGCCGTTTCGCTGGACCTGCCTGAAAAGGCTCGCCCGCGCGACCGGCTGACGATCCCGGTCACGCTTGCCGGGATGAAGCCCGGCGAGGATGCATTCGTGACGGTTGCGGCGGTCGACGTGGGAATTCTCAACCTGACCCGGTACGAGGCCCCCGATCCGTCGAAATGGTATTTCGGCCAGCGTCAGCTCGGCCTGGAACTGCGCGATCTCTACGGACGGTTGATCGACGGCTCGCAAGGGGCATTCGGCAGGATCCGCACCGGTGGCGACGGGCCGGCGCTTTCGGCCGACGGCAATCCGCCCACTGAGAAGCTGCTCGCGCTCTTCTCCGGGATCGTCAAGGTGGACGGCGAAGGCAAGGCGATCGTCGATTTCGACCTGCCGGAGTTCAACGGCACCGCCCGCGTCATGGCTGTCGCATGGTCGAAGTCGGCCGTGGGACAGGCGCAGGGCGACGTGATCATCCGCGATCCGGTGGTGCTGACGGCAAGCCTGCCCAAGGTGCTGGCGCCGGGAGACGAGGCGCAGACCGTGCTGGAGATCGCCAATACGGACGGGCCTGCCGGAACCTATGAGTTGAGCATCGCCACCGCGGGCGGCCTGAAGGCCGGAACAGTGCCCGCCACGGTCGAACTTGCCGCCGGCGAGCGCAAGACGCTCCAATTGCCCCTGGTGGCGAGCGCCTCCGGCGACGGCCTGATGACTGTGACAATCGCCAAGGGGAGCGAGGCTTATGCCTCGCGAACCCAGTCGGTAACCATCCGGCCGGCCACTTTGCCCGTGACGACCCGCATGAACCTGCCGCTGGCGGCGGGCGGCTCGGTCACGGTGGGCAGCCAATTGCTGGCGCAAAGCTATCCCCAGGGTGCGAGCGTCAGTGTCAGCGTCTCCCGCACGCCGGGCTTCAACGTCGCCGGGCTGCTCACCAATCTCGACCGGTACCCCTATGGCTGCGCCGAGCAGACGACCAGCCGCGCGCTGCCGCTGCTGTATCTGTCCGATCTCGACGCGCCGAAGGCGCTGCTCGATACGCCCGATCTCGGCAAGCGGATCGAAGGCGCCATCACGCGGGTGCTGTCCTATCAGTCTTCGAGTGGTTCCTTCGGCCTGTGGAGGCCGGATGACCGCGACATGTGGCTCGACGCCTATGTCACTGACTTCCTGACGCGGGCACGCGAAAAGGGCTATGTCGTGCCCGATCAGGCGATGCGCCTGGCGGTGACAAACCTCCAGAACAAGCTCGGCTACCAGAACGACATTTCCGAAAACGGCAATGCGATCGCCTATGCGCTCTATGTTCTGGCGCGCAACCGCCTCGCTTCCGCCGCCGACCTTCGCTACTACGCCGACATCAAGCTGCAGGATTTCGCCACACCGCTGGCGCGCGCGCAAATCGCAGCGGCGCTTTCGCTGTACAACGAGGTCGAACGCGCCGGACGGGCCTATCGCTCGGCGCTCGATCTGGCGCGCAGCGGAGAGGATGTGCGGGGCGGCGCCTATGATTATGGCTCGCGTCTTCGCGATGGCGCGGCCATGCTGGCGCTGGCCTCGGAGACGCGTCCGGTGCCCGGCGATGTGCCGGCGATGATGGACCTGATGGTGCAGGAGCTTTCGACGCGGCGTTACACCTCGACACAGGAACAGGCCTGGATGCTGCTTGCGGCGCGGGCCGCACAGGAGATGAACGCCGCGTTGGAGCTCACCGTCAACGGTGCGCCCAGCAAGGGCGCGCTCTCCATGACCATGAGCGGCGAGGAACTGGAAGCGGCGCCGCTGAGCATCGCCAATCCCGGAAGCGAGAAGCTCCTCGCCACGGTGACGACCGTGGCCTCGACCTCCTCACCCTCCTGCACGACGTCGCGCGGGTTGGCGATGCGGCGGCCGAGCGCCATGTTCGAGATGTGGATCAAACCGTCGACGCCGGGGAGGATCTCCACGAACGCGCCGAAGGTCTGGATGCGCGCGACCTTGCCGGTGACCTTCTGGCCTTCCTTGATCTGGTCCTGCGCGACGGTCCACGGGTCCTGGCTGAGCGCCTTGATCGAGAGGCTGATCTTCTTCTGCGAAGGATCCTTGCCGTCCTCGATCTTCAGAACCTTCGCGGCCA
>JAUIBM010000243.1 GCA_030428345.1 Alphaproteobacteria bacterium
AACCCCGCTGTCGAGGTCGGAAAGGTCCGCTTTTCCAATCAGGAGCCGCTGACGCTCATTGCCGGACCGTGCCAACTGGAAAGCCGCGACCATGCGTTCGACATGGCAGGGGCGCTCAGGGAAATGGCCGCGGAGCTCGGGATCGGCTTCGTCTACAAGACAAGCTATGACAAGGCGAACCGGACCAGTCTTTCGGGCCGTCGCGGCGTCGGGCTGGAAGCGGCCATGCCGATCTTCGACGATCTGCGCGCCGAGCTGGGCGTGCCGATCCTGACGGATATCCACACGGCCGAGCAATGCGCCCTTGTTGCCCGGCATGCCGACATTCTGCAAATTCCGGCGTTCCTTTGCCGGCAAACGGATTTGCTGGTCGCGGCCGCGCAAACCGGCGCCGTGATCAATGTGAAGAAGGGCCGGTTCCTCGCCCCCTGGGACATGAAGAACGTCCTGGCAAAGATCACCGACAGCGGAAACGCGAATGTGCTGCTGACCGAGCGCGGCGCTTCCTTCGGCTACAACACGCTGGTCTCCGACATGCGCTCGCTGCCGATCATGGCCGCGCTCGGCGCGCCGGTGATCTTCGACGCCACCCATTCCGTCCAGAGTCCGGGCGGGCAGGGGGGCTCGACCGGCGGCGACCGCAAGATGGTTCCCTACCTTGCACGCGCAGCCGTCGCGGTCGGGGTGGCCGGCGTTTTCATCGAGACCCATCAGGACCCCGACAATGCGCCATCCGACGGACCCAACATGGTCCCGCTCGGCCAGATGAAGGCCTTGCTGGAGCAGTTGATGGCGATCGACGCCGTCGTGAAGGCGATCTGAAGGCCGGCCTCCGGCTCACCGGGCGCGGCGTGACGGAACGGCTTCCATTCGCGGCGCATCCGATCTAGAAGCCGGGGCACGCCCTTCACTTTGTCTTCGGAGCCGCCCAATGACCGCGATCATCGACATTACCGCCCGAGAAATCCTCGATTCCCGTGGAAATCCGACCGTGGAGGTGGATGTGTTCCTGGAGGACGGCTCGATGGGCCGGGCCGCCGTTCCATCGGGCGCCTCGACCGGCGCGCATGAGGCCGTCGAGCTTCGCGATGGCGGGGAACGCTATCTGGGCAAGGGCGTGCAGCGCGCCGTCGCCAATGTGAACGGCGAGATACTGGAAGCCGTGGGCGGCATGGAGGCCGAGAACCAGATCGCGATCGATCGCACGCTGATCGATCTGGACGGTACGGCCAACAAGAGCCGCCTCGGCGCAAACGCCATCCTGGGCGTTTCGCTCGCCACCGCCAAGGCGGCGGCGGAGGCGTCCGGCCTGCCGCTCTATCGCTATGTCGGCGGCGCCGGGGCGCGGGTCCTGCCGGTTCCGATGATGAACATCATCAACGGCGGGGCGCATGCCGACAATCCGATCGACTTCCAGGAATTCATGATCCTGCCGGTCGGCGCGCCCTCCCTCGCCGAGGCGGTGCGCATGGGATCGGAAATCTTCCACACCCTGAAGAAGGGACTGGCCGCCGCCGGGCATAACACCTCGGTGGGCGATGAGGGCGGATTTGCGCCCAATCTCAACGACGCTGCCGCCGCACTCGATTTCATCATGACGTCAATCGAGAAGGCCGGCTTCAAGCCGGGCGAGGAGATCGCCATCGGCCTCGATTGCGCGGCGACCGAATTCTACAAGGATGGCAATTACGTCTATGCTGGCGAGGGCAAGACCCGCTCGGCGCAGGCGCAGGCCGAATATCTGGCCAGTCTCGCGGCCCAGTATCCGATCATCACGATCGAGGACGGCATGTCGGAAGACGACTGGGAGGGCTGGAAGATCCTCACCGACCTGATCGGCTCGAAATGCCAGCTCGTCGGCGACGATCTCTTCGTCACCAATTCCGAGCGCCTGCGCGACGGCATCCGGATGGGCGTCGCCAATTCGATCCTCGTCAAGGTCAACCAGATCGGGACGTTGACCGAGACGCTGGAAGCGGTCGAGGTCGCGCACCGCGCCGGCTATACCGCGGTCATGTCGCATCGCTCCGGCGAGACGGAGGATGCCACCATCGCCGATCTCGCCGTCGCCACGAATTGCGGACAGATCAAGACGGGTTCGCTCTCGCGCTCCGACCGGCTGGCGAAATACAACCAGTTGATCCGGATCGAACAGGAACTTGGGCCCGCGGCGACCTATGGCGGCCTGGGCGCCATCAAGAACGCCTGATCGCCAAGGCAAACCTCGCACACGATCTTCCGAAACTTCCCGAGGCCGGGCGCCACCAGCGTCCGGCCTTTGGCATACTGCGCCTCGCAACGGATCCCCGCCAGGCGCTCATAAACCTCGCCTTAAGCATAGCGGAACTATGATCGGACCGTCATTCGCCGCCTTGCAGGGAATCCGTCCATTGACCACACGCCAGACCCGGAACAACCCGCTCACCCGCTTGATCGTCCCCGCGCTTTCGCTCGTCCTGCTCGCCTATTTCTTCTACCATGCCTGGTCGGGGCGCTACGGGATCGAGAGCATGCGGCGGATGCGCGAGGAGGCGGTGCATCTGGAGTTCGAACTCGCCGCGACCAAGCTGAAGCGGCGCTCGATCGAGGAGCGGGTGGCGCTGCTGCGCGACGGAACCATCGAGCGCGACATGCTGGACGAGCAGGCGCGCGGCGCGCTCAATCTGCTGCAAGGCGATGAAGTGGCCATTCTGAAGAAGCCCCAGGGCGTTCTCGCAAGCGCGAATTAACTGAAATCCGGTTAATTCGCGCTGGGATTTGTCGCTACCATGCGTCAAGTCTGGTCTGCCCTGCCGCTTTTGCAATTGCAAATCGCCCGTCATGACCTATCCTCTTTATCAATCCGTCGAGCCATTCCTGCAGCGCTTGCGCGATGGCATGGCTTGAACGGCAATAATTGGGGAGGCGCGCCCGATCGGGCGGACAGTCTTTCCGGAGGAACCAGACCGGGAGAGGCCAAATGGCTGCAAGGCCAAAGAAATCCGCTACAGCTGCGTCCGCAAAGGCGTCGACGCACAAACCGTTGCCGACCGCAGTGGATGCGCCCAAGCCCGAGGAATTCAGCTTCGAGCAGGAGATGATGGCGTATCGCGAGATGCTGCTGATCCGCCGGTTCGAGGAAAAGGCCGGCCAGCTCTACGGCATGGGCCTGATCGGCGGTTTCTGCCACCTGTATATCGGCCAGGAAGCGGTCGTCGTCGGCATGCAGATGGCGCTGAAGCAGGGCGACGAGGTAATCACCGGATATCGCGATCACGGCCACATGCTGGCGACCGGCATGAGCCCGGACGGCGTGATGGCGGAACTGACCGGGCGGCGCGGCGGATATTCGCGCGGCAAGGGCGGCTCGATGCACATGTTCTCGCGCGAGAAGAACTTTTTCGGCGGCCATGGCATCGTGGGCGCGCAGGTTTCGCTGGGCACTGGTCTGGCCTTCGCCAACCGGTATCGCGGCAATGACAATATCTCCGTGACCTATTTCGGCGACGGCGCCGCCAATCAGGGCCAGGTCTACGAGAGCTTCAACATGGCGGAGCTTTGGAAGTTGCCGGTCGTTTACGTGATTGAAAACAATCGCTACGCCATGGGCACTTCCGTCAGCCGCGCATCTGCGCAGACGGATTTCTCCCAACGCGGCGCCTCGTTCAACATTCCCGGCATGCAGGTCGACGGCATGGATGTGCGCGCCGTCAAGGCGGCCGGCGACTATGCGGCGAAATGGTGCCGGGAAGGCAAGGGACCCTTCATCCTGGAGATGGCGACCTATCGCTATCGCGGACATTCCATGTCCGACCCGGCGAAGTACCGCACCAAGGAAGAAGTCCAGAAGATGCGCGCCGAGCAGGACCCGATCGAGCAGGTCAAGCACCGCCTGACCGAGGCGGGCAAGGCGAGCGAGGACGACTTCAAGGCGATCGACAAGGAAGTACGCGACATCGTCGGGAAGGCGGCGGAGTTCGCGCAGAACGATGCCGAGCCGGACGCCTCCGAACTGTGGACGGATATCGTTCGTTGAGGCGTCGCCGGCCATGGATGCGGTCCCCGATCTGCAGACAATCGGCCTTGCGCTCGCCGTCCTGGCGCTGCTCGGCTGGTTTTTCTGGCATGTCGCGGCCAGTTATCTCAATGCCGCCAAGCGCTTCTCCGCTTGGCTAGACACAGGGGCGCAGCGCCAGCGGGACCGCATCGAGCATGAGCGCATCCGCGGCCGCCCGCCCTTGTGGCTTCGCTCCGTCCGCGCGGCGCTGATTGCCGCGATGGTTGGCATGATGGCCTATCTGGTGGCCGGAAAACTACAGATCCGCTGAACGCGGACATTGAAACAGGTGAGGAAACAATGCCCGTCGACATCCTGATGCCCGCGCTCTCGCCGACCATGGAAGAGGGCAATCTTTCGAAATGGCTCGTCAAGGAGGGCGACAAGGTTTCGTCCGGCGACGTTATCGCGGAGATTGAAACCGACAAGGCGACCATGGAGGTCGAGGCCGTCGACGAAGGCACGATCGGAAAGATCCTGATCGAAGCCGGCACCGAAGGCGTCAAGGTCAATACCCGCATCGCCGTCCTTCTGGGCGAGGGCGAGGACGCATCCGCCATTTCCGAGGGCGGCGCCAAGCCCGAGGCGAAGCCCGCCCCGCAGGCCGAGGCGTCGAGCGAAGCGCCTGGTGCTGCAAAACCGGTCCCGGCCGAACCGAAACCCGCCGAACTGCCTTCCGACCCGGACATCCCGGAAGGCACGAAGATGGTCCCGACCACGGTGCGCGAAGCCTTGCGCGACGCCATGGCCGAGGAGATGCGCCGCGACGAGGACGTCTTCGTCATGGGCGAGGAAGTGGCCGAATATCAGGGCGCCTACAAGGTGACGCAGGGCCTGCTGCAGGAGTTCGGCGCGCGCCGTGTCATCGACACGCCGATCACCGAGCACGGTTTCGCGGGCGTGGGCGTCGGCGCCGCGATGGCGGGGCTGCGGCCGATCGTCGAGTTCATGACCTTCAATTTCGCGATGCAAGCGATCGACCAGATCGTCAATTCCGCCGCCAAGACACTTTACATGTCGGGCGGACAGATGGGCGCGCCCATCGTGTTTCGCGGGCCCAATGGCGCGGCGGCGCGCGTGGGCGCACAGCACAGCCAGGATTACGCGGCGTGGTACAGCCATCTGCCGGGCCTCCGGGTGGTGATGCCCTATACCGCGGCGGACGCCAAAGGCCTGTTGAAGGCGGCGATCCGCGATCCCAACCCGGTGATCTTCCTGGAGAACGAGATTCTCTACGGCCAGACATTCGACGTGCCCGAGCTTGACGATTTCGTACTGCCGATCGGCAAGGCGCGCATTCATCGCGCCGGCAAGGATGCGACCATCGTCTCCTTCGGCATCGGCATGACCTATGCGGTGAAGGCAGCGGCCGAACTGGAAGGCATGGGGATCGATGTCGAGGTCATCGACCTGCGCGCGATCCGCCCGCTCGATCTGGAAACGGTCA
>JAUIBM010000244.1 GCA_030428345.1 Alphaproteobacteria bacterium
GGCTGCGGCGGGTCTTGAGAACCTTCGCTTCGGCGCTGTAGGATTCGAAGAATATGCCTGTTGGCAGCATCACAGCCTCTCGATCTTTTTCCAGCCGAACAGGCCCTGGGGCCGCACGAGCAGCACCGCGATCATCACGACGAAGGGCATGAGGCCGGAGGCCGCGCCATTGCTGACCGGGTCGAGATAGGTCATGGCCAGCGCTTCACCGATGCCGATGATGAGGCCCGCGAGCGGCGCGCCGCGAATGGATTCCAGCCCGCCAAGCAAGGCCACCGGCAGTGCCTTGAACCCGATTGTCGAGACGTCCAGCGATATGATGTTGCCCGACAGCAGTACAATTGCCGCCGTCGTGGCGACCAGGGTTCCAAGAGTCCATGCGACGGCGATGGCCTGGCGAACCGATACGCCCAGGGATTGCGCCGTCGTGTGATCCTCGGCGACGGCGGCAAGGCGCAGGCCCAGCCGCATGCGGGTGAAGAAGAAGTGCAGGCACAGCGTCAGCACGACCGTGATCGCCGCACCGATCAGCAGACGGGTGTTGATGAGAAACGGACCGAGCTGGATCGCGCCTTCGGGCAGGATGACGGGCGCGGAGCGCGTGTCCGCGGACCAGATGAGCTGGGCGCCGCCGCGCAGGATGATCAGCAGAGCGATCGACGCCATGAAGATCGTGAAGGCCGGCTGGCCGATGAGCGGCCGGAACACCAGGCGTTCGATCGCCATGGAAAAGATGAAGCATCCCAGCCCCGTGAGAACGAGCGCGAGCGGTATGGGAATGTTCCAGCCGGCGGCATGCGCGCCTTCGGTGAAGGTCCACAGCATCAGCGCGCCGACGACCAGCACTTCGCCCTGGGCGAGGTTGATGATCTTCGAGGCTCGGTAGATCACCACGAAGGAGATCGCGACCAGCCCGTAGACGAGTCCGACAAGAGCGCCTTCGATAAGGACCTGGATCAAACCGATCATTTGGCCGCTCCCAGATGGTTCATGATGACTTCGGCGTTCAGCGTGCCCTTGCGGCCGTCGCGATAGGTCACCTCGATCTGCGAGTGCACGCTCGGTTCGCCGGCATAGAGAGCCTCGATGATCGCCGCGTATTTCTGCTGGATCGCCGAGCGACGCAGCTTGCGCGAGCGGGTCAACTCGGCCTCGTCCGCGTCGAGTTCCTTGGCGAGGTTGGCGAAGCTGACGATGCGCGCGCCGGGGTCGACGATGGCGCTGACCCGCTCCACTGCCCTGGCCACCTCCTCGCGGATCGGCGCCAACTGGCTGAGCTCGGGAAAGGTGCCGTAGCTGAGGCCCGCGCGCTCGGCGAAGCGTCCGCAGATTTCCGCGTCGACATTGATGAGGGCGATGACGTGGTCGCGTTCCTCGTCACCGAAGACGATGACGTCCCGGATCAGCGGGGAAGCGCGCAAGTGGTTTTCCAGAAATTGCGGCGGATAGGCCTGGCCGCTGCGCAGGCGGCGCAGATCCTTCAGGCGATCAAGAAAGATCAGTTCGCCATTGGCGTCGATCTTGACCGCATCGCCGGTCGCAAATCCTTCCTCGGTGGTGCCTAGATCCGTGCTCGCCTCCGGGTCGTCGAGATAGCCGGAAAACGCCAGCACATGCAGGCGCAACTGGCCCTTTTCGTCGACCCAGGCGCGCATCGGCGGCGCAATGTCGGGGTCGGAAGGCATCAGCGTGCCCATGGTCTCCGGCGATTTGGAGGTGCTGGTATGGGTTGAGATCAGGCCGAGTTCCGAACTGCCGTAGAGATTGCCGAGCGGCACGCCGAACGCGCGGAAGCGCTCGAACAGTTCGGCCGAAAGCCCGGAACCGCCACTGAGCACCGCGCGGGTATTGGTCAGTCCGAGCCAGTCGCGGATGCCCTTCAACACGAGCTGGTCGGCCAGCGGATAGACCACGGCGCGCCGCCACAGGCTTTCCTTGCCCGCCGCCTTCTCGCGGCCCTTTTGCAGGCCCCACTGGTAGAGCGAATACTGCCAGTCCGGCGCATCCATCATGCGCGCATCGACCTCGGATGCCTGCATCTCCCATTGGCGCGGCGTGAACATCAGGAATTCCGGGCCGATCTCGCGCAGGTCCGCCTGCACCGTTTCCGGCTTCTCGGCGAAGTGCAGCACGAGCGGGGTGAGCATGGGCAGGGCGATTCCCATGAATTGCTCCGCCGCCCATGCCGGCGAGATGTAGCTGAGGTAGTTTCCGTTCGGCGCGATATCGAGCGAGGCCATCAGGCGGAAGGCATTGTCCAGGATGAAGCCGTGCGACAGCATCGCTCCCTTGGGCTTGCCGGTCGTGCCGGAGGTGTAGCAATAGACCGCGATGTCGGACGGGCCGGCTTCGCTGATGCGGTCTTCGATCCAGGTGTTGTCCTTGTAGGCGGCGCCTTGCTCGCGCAGGCTGGCGAGCGAGATCAACGGGTGCGTGTCGTAGTCCCACAATCCGCGTGGCTCGATATAGAGGATCGCCCGCATGGCCTCTGCCGCCTCGGTGCAGGCAAGGACCTTGTCGACCTGCTCCTGGTCCTCGCAAAGAATGTACCGCGCGCGGCAATGGCCGAGGATGAAGCCCAGTTCCTGCGCGGTGGAGTCGGGGAAAATGCTGACCGAGACCGCGCCGAGCGCGATGGCCGCCAATTCGCCGACAAAGCTCTCCTCACGGTTTTCCGAGACGATCGCCAGCACGTCGCCGCGATCGAAACCGATGCTGGCAAGCCCCCGCGCGGTCTCAAGCACTTCGTCGCGGATCATCGACCAGGTTTTCGGCCGCCAGATGCCGTCGCGCTTGGAGCGGATGGCGATGCGGTCCGGGAACTCAACTGCATTGCGCTGCAGCAATTGCGGCAGCGTCGCTCCGAGGGACCGGCGATGACCGGTCACCGTTTCGGCGTGAAAGATGCGCGGGCCGCTCATGCAGCTTCTCCGCCGAGATAGGCCGCTATGACCGCCGGATTGACGCGTATCTCTTCCGGCCTGCCATGCGCGATGACGCGGCCGAACTCAATGACGGTGATCGCGTCGGAAATGTCCATCACCACCTCCATGTCGTGTTCGACCAGGATGATGGGGATGTGGAAATGGTCGCGGATGTCGAGAATGAACCGCGCCAGATCGCCCTTCTCCTCCGGGCTCATGCCCGCCATGGGCTCATCCATGATCAGAAGGCGCGGCTCCAGCGCGAGGGCGCGGCCGAGATCGACCCGTTTGCGCAACCCGTAGGACAGGTCCCCGACGATCCTGTTGCGGATTTCCTCCAGTTCGAGGAACTCGACAATGCGTTCCGCCTTTGCGCAGAACTCCTCTTCCTGTCGCACCGCCCAGGGCGGGCGAAACAGGGCGGAGAACACCGCGCCCTTCATCCTGCAATGAAAACCGGAGAGGATGTTTTCGCGCGCCGTCATCGAGGGATAGGTCTGGATGCCCTGAAAGGTGCGCGCGATGCCGGCTGCGGCGCGCTTGTAGGGCGGCATTGCGGAAATGTCCTCGCCAAGGAATCGAACCGAGCCCGAAAACGGATGGTAGAAGCCGGAAAGGCAGTTCAGCAGGCTCGACTTGCCCGCACCGTTCGGCCCGATGACCGAGTGAATCTGCCTTTCGGTCACGGCCAATGACAGGTCCTTCAGCGGTTCGACAGCGCCGAATTTCAGGCAAAGCTTATCCGCTTCGAGGACGAGGCCCCGATCATCCCTGTTCATCTGTGGAAACTCCTCCCGACTTCCGGCCTCCCTCCCCAGAGCTGCCGGAAGCAGTACGTCCCGTTAGTTGAAACTTACATCCAGACCGCATTCCCGCGCGATCAGCAGGGTCTGGATCTGGGAACTGCCGTCCCCGATCGTGCAGATCCGGTTGTCGCGCAGATATCGCGAAGCCGGGCATTCATCCATGAAACCGAAACCGCCATGCACCTGGATCGCAAGGTTCGCCACTTCGGAGCCGGTTTCCGTTGCGTGCAGCTTGGCCATCGACAAGGCCATCAGGTCTTCCTTGCCCGCGTCGACCTGCCAGGCCGCGCGATAGGTGACGAGACGGGCGCTGTCGACCTTCAGCGCCATCTTGGCGATCATTTCCTGGATCAGCTGGAGGCGGCCGAGCGAGCCGCCGAAGGCCTGCCGTTCCTTGGCGTAGCCAATGGCGAGATCGAGCGAAGCCTGGGCAAGACCAAGCGAGCAGGCCGCGAGAAACAGGCGAGCGGCCTGGTAGCCCTTGTGCAGCACCCACCGCCCGCCGTGCTTTCCGCCGACGATGTGCTCTTCGCCGAGTTGGCAGTCATCCAGATGGAGCGGCCGGGTGTCGGACGATTTCCATCCCATCTTGCGGTATTTGGCGCCCCGCGTGTAGCCGGGGGCATCGTTTGGCGTCAGGAACAGCGTGAACTGCTTCTTGGGCGCGTCGCGTTCGCTGCTGACCGCCAGGATCAGCGTGAACGACGAAAGATCGGTGCCGGCATTGGTGATGAAGGCCTTCTCGCCGGTCAGCGACCACTGGCCGTTCTCCAATTGGGTCGCCCGGGTCTTGAACCCGCCGGTGTCGCTGCCTGCGTCCGGTTCGGTGCCGGCGATCGAGCAGATCTTCCTGCCGGAGACGATGTCGGGCAGCCAGGTCCGTTTCTGCTCCTCGGTGCCGAAACGCTGAACGGTAAGGCCGGTGGCGATGGAGACCATCGTGGAGACGGCAAGCGACTGGTCGGCGCGGGCCAGTTCCTCGATTGCCAGAACCGTATCGAACACGCCAAGTCCCATGCCGCCATATTGCGGATCGAAGGGGATGGACATCACGCCCATCTCGCCAACGCGGCGGAAAAGATCGGTCGGGAATTCGCCAACCCGGTCGAGTTCCTCGGCCTTTGGCGCGATTTCGGCTTGGGCGAATGCGCGGATGCTTTCCTGGAGCTCGATCTGCTCCGGCGTCAGTTCAAAATTCATGCGACTTCTCCTCCCGGCGCCAGGCGCCGATCCCTCTTAACCTTTACCGCGCGGGGCGTATTCGATGATGTTGTTGTGGATCCTCGCATCCAGCTTGCCCGAAGGCTTCTCGGCCATGGCGCGCGTGGCCATCTCGATAAGCGCCTCGGCCACCTCGCTCGCGCTCCAGGGCCCGTCCGGCGAGTACCATTTCGTCACCCAGTGAACCGCGCCCAGCAGCATGAAGGTCGCCAACTTGGGGTTGAGCTGCAGGATCGAGCCGTCCTCGATTCCTTCAAGCACCAGCTTGCGCATGCGTTTTTCGAAATCGTCGCGAAGCTTGATGACGCGTACCGCCTCGTCGCCGGTCAGCGCGCTTTCCTCGACGCGCAGTTCGACCGACGCGGTGAGATCGAGATCGGCCGGCACCTTGTCGCCGGACTCCAGCAAGACGATGTCGCCGGGCACCAATTCCTCGGCATCGATTTGGCCGCGTTGACCGTCGCGCAGCACATTGGCCTTGGCCGCCAGC
>JAUIBM010000245.1 GCA_030428345.1 Alphaproteobacteria bacterium
AGCATCCTGATCGAGATGGCCGGCCTGCAGGGCGCGGACGAGATGCTCGACGTGACGCGCGCCCATATTGATGGCTGCATCTATTCCAGCCCCGCCAATCTGCAATTCGTGGAGAAGATGCTCGCCCTTGGCGGGCGCGTCTGCGTGCCGACCACCATGAACGCGATCTCGGTCGACCATCGCGGCTGGCGCGCGCAGGGCGTGCCCGAGAGCTTCGGCCTGCCCGCAAGCCGCCTTGCCGACGCCTATGTCGAACTCGGCGCCCGGCCCAGCTTCACCTGCGCGCCCTATCTGCTGGCGGACGCGCCGCGGCATGGCGAGGCGCTTGGCTGGTCGGAATCCAACGCCGTGATCTATGCCAACAGCGTGCTGGGTGCGCGTACCGCGAAGCACCCAGATTTCTTCGATTTGTTCATCGCCCTCACCGGCCGCGCGCCAAGGGCCGGCGTCTATCTGGACAGCGCACGCGCGCCCGCACGTCTGATCCGCGCCGCCGCTCCCGCCGAAATCGAGGATGCATTCTGGCCGATGCTCGGCTGGCTCGCCGGCCAGGCCGCGCCCGATCGCGTGCCGCTGATTACGGGGCTGGAGGAGACGCCCGCCAGCGCGGACGATCTGAAGGCGCTTTGCGCCGCCTTCGGGGCCACCTCCGCCGCGCCGATGCTGCATCTCGCCGGGCATACGCCCGAGGCCGCCATGCAGCCCGCCGCAAATGCGGATGCGATCACGCTGACGCCGGAGGATTTCCGCGCGCTCTGGTCGACCTTCAACGCCGCGCCGGCCGAAATAGACCTCGTCGCGATCGGCAGCCCGCATGCCTCGCTGAGCGAATGCCGCGCCCTCGCCCGCCTGCTAGCGGGAAGCTGTTCCGAGACGACCCGGATGATCGTCACGCTTGGGCGCGACACGCTCGATCAGGCCGCGCAGGAGGGCCTGCTCGAACGCTTCCGCGCGTTTGGCGCAGAAGTCATTCCCGATCTATGCTGGTGCTCGATCACGGAACCGGTCTTCCCGGTCTCCGCGCGCGTCGTGATGACCAATTCGGGCAAATACGCCCATTACGGGCCCGGCCTCAACGGGCGGGCCATGCGCTTCGGCAGCCTGGCCGATTGCGTCGCCGCCGCCCGCACCGGCCGCGCGCCCATGGCGCCGCCCCCCTGGCTCGCGTGAAACGGAGCGGACATGCGCAGCACACAGACCATCCATGTGATCTCCGCCCACGCCGAGGGCGAGGTCGGCGACGTCATCGTCGGCGGCGTGGCGCCACCGCCGGGCGAGACGCTGTGGGCGCAAAGCCGATGGATCGCCGAAGACCAGCGTCTGCGCAATTTCGTGCTGAACGAACCGCGCGGCGGGGTGTTCCGCCATGTCAATCTGCTGGTGCCGCCCAAAAATCCAGGCGCCGATGCCGCCTTCATCATCATGGAGCCCGAGCATACCCCGCCAATGTCCGGATCGAACTCGATCTGCGTCGCCACCGTCCTGCTCGATGGCGGCATCGTGCCGATGCGCGAACCGGTGACCGAACTGGTGCTCGAGGCCCCCGGCGGGCTGGTGCGGGTGCGTGCGGAATGCCGAAACGGCAAGGCCGAGCGGATATTCGTTCAGAACCTGCCGAGCTTCGCCGCCCGGCTGGATGCGGCGCTCGAGGTGCCGGGCCTTGGCGCGATGACGGTCGACACCGCCTATGGCGGCGACAGTTTCGTCATTGTCGACGCGCGGGCCTTCGGCTTTGAACTCCAGGCGCACGAGGCGCGCGACATTGCCAGCCTCGGCATGCGCATCACCGATGCGGCCAACGAACAGCTCGGCTTCCACCATCCCGCAAATCCCGATTGGCGGCACATTTCCTTCTGCCTGTTCGCCGGCCCGCTCGCGCGGACCGCGGAGGGGCTGCGGGTGGGCGCCGCCGTCGCGATCCAACCGGGCAAGGTCGACCGCTCGCCGACCGGAACGGCGCTTTCCGCCCGCATGGCGGTGTTGCACGCCAGGGGACAGATGCAAGAGGGTGAGCGGCTGACCGCGGTATCGCTGATCGGCTCGACCTTCGAGGGCCGCATTCTCGGCGTCACCGATGTCGGCGGCGCGCCCGCGATCCTGCCGGAGATTTCAGGAAGGGCATGGATCACCGGCATGCACCAGCACATGCTCGACCCGGCAGACCCCTGGCCGCAGGGCTATCGCCTATCCGACACCTGGGGTGTGGGCTAGCCGCCAGAGGCCCTGCCCAGCCTCTGGCGGGCGCTGCGCGCGCCGACCACCCGGCCGAGGATGAAGATCGTCGCCAGCGTCAGCAGATAGACCAGCAATTCCAGTTCGCTCGGACGGTCCATATATCCCACCAGCGTATGCGCGATGCGCCCGCCAATGCTCTTTTCCGACAACAGCCAGGAAGTGTCCCACACGCTTGCGCCCAGCGCCGAAACGAGTCCGGCCTGCTCCAGGAAAGAAACGCATTGCGCCGCCATGCCTGCCGCCAGGAACGCGATCAGCACGCCCGTCGCCGAGAAGAAATGGCGCATCGGAATGCGCACCAGGCCGAAATAGGCAATCGCGCTCAGCGCGGCGCCGCATGCAAGGCCGATCAGTCCGCCGGTGAGAAGCGAGAGCGGGGTCTCGCCTCCACCGACAAGCACGCCGTACAGGAACAGCACCACTTCCACGCCTTCGCGCAGCACTGCCACGCCCACCACGACGGCGAGCGCCATGGCGTCGCTCGCCCCGTCGGCGACGGCGCTTCCCGCTCGCTTGATATCGCCGGCGAGCTGCCGGCCGTGTTCGGCCATCCAAACATTGTGCCAGGTCAGCATGACGACCGCGACGGCAAGGATCGCGGCGTTGAACAATTCCTGGCCAACGCCCTGGAACGCGGAAGCCAGCGCCTCGGTGAACAACGCCAGGACACAGCTGCCCAGAACGCCGGCCAGGACGCCGAACCAGATCGAACGGAATGCGCCCGCGACTCCCCTGCTCGCCGCGAGCGCAATTCCGACGATCAATCCCGCTTCGATTATCTCGCGCAGGACGATGATGAGTGCAGCAAACATCGACCGCGAGCGCCCTACTGGGCGACCACGCTGCCGCGCACCGTGTCTTCCTTGAACTCGTTGTAGAATTCGTGGGTTCCCGCCCCGACGGGGCGAACCTTCACTACGATCTCGCCGCCGGCGGCCACCAGTTTCTCGAAGCGCATGTCGCGCGACTCGACCTCAGCCGGCATCCTGGTCTGGTTGCGGAATCGCAGGGTAAACGGGGTGTCGGCAGGCAGCGAAATCTGCGCCGGCTCGAAGCCGGCATCGGTTAGCGAAACCTCGATCGCCGCATCGCTCGCGAGCGAGGCCGAGGTGGAAAGAACAAGCGCCGCGATGGCGCAGGCGATTGCCCGATTGGCGAAACGATACCGCATGAAACGCTCTTCCTGCAAAAACCGCCATAACCTGAATGGCATACTCCTGTTAAGCATCATTCGCCCGGAAACGCAATTAGCTTTAATGAAATCAATAGTTTGGAACTGTTCTAAATTGCCAGGACCTTTCCAGACCGCGTCACAACCTTGCGTAGGACACAAGACCTGAAACGAAAAATGCCGGGCGCAAGGCCCGGCATTCTTGATCCTTCATCGCATGGCGTCAGGCCGAACGGCGCGCCATTTACCCTGCGCAATCGCGCCTCAGGCAGCCTTGATCGCCGACTGCGGATCGGCGAGTTCATAGCCGAGCGCCTCGCTGACCGCGCGATTGGTCACCCGTCCGCGATGGACATTGAGGCCGTTGCGCAGATGCGGGTCGTCCGTCAAGGCCTGCAGGCCGCGATCGGCGAGCAGCAATCCGTAATGCAGCGTGGCGTTGTTCAGCGCATTGGCCGAGGTCACCGGAACTGCGCCCGGCATGTTGGCGACGCAGTAATGGATCACCCCGTCGATCACATAGGTCGGTTCGGAATGGGTGGTTGCATGCGAGGTCTCGAAGCAGCCGCCCTGGTCGATGGCGACATCGACGAGCACGCTGCCCTTCTTCATGCCGGAAAGCATTTCGCGGCTGACGAGCTTGGGCGCCGCGGCTCCCGGAATGAGCACCGCACCGACCACGACATCGGCCGAGAAGCATTCTTCCTCGATGGCTTCCACGGTCGAATAGCGGGTGTGGATACGGCCGTTGAAGATGTCGTCCAGTTCGCGCAGGCGCGGGATCGAGCGATCAAGGATCGTCACGTCGGCGCCCAGGCCAACCGCCATCTTGGCGGCGTTGAGGCCGACGACGCCGCCGCCGATGATCGCGACCTTGCCCGGCAGCACACCCGGCACGCCGCCCAGCAGCACGCCGCGTCCGCCATTGGCCTTCTGCAGCGCGGTCGCGCCGGCCTGGATCGCCAGGCGTCCTGCCACTTCCGACATCGGGGCCAGCAGGGGCAGGCCGCCGCGCGAGTCGGTCACGGTTTCATAGGCTACGGCGGTGACGCCGGATTCGATCAGGCCCTTGGTCTGGGCCGGATCCGGCGCCAGGTGCAGATAGGTGTAGAGGATCTGTCCCTCGCGCAGCTGCGCCCATTCCGAGGCCTGCGGCTCCTTGACCTTCACGATCATGTCGGAGCGGGTGAACACGTCCTCGGCGCTCGCCACGATCTGCGCGCCCGCCGCCTTGTAGACGCCGTCATCGGCGCCGATGCCCTCGCCCGCGCCGCTCTGCACGATCACGGTGTGGCCGTGCGCTACATATTCGCGCACCGCGCCGGGCGTCAGGCCGACGCGATATTCGTGGTTCTTGATCTCCTTTGGGCAGCCGACGCGCATCTTCGATTTCTCCGAGGTTGGGGTGGGGCGATCCGATGCTCAATCATGCTCCGATCCGCGATCAATGTCCTTGCAAAGACGGCTTGCGCGTTCGTCCGCTTTGGTGGAACATTGCACGAAACAAGCCCCTGACCGAGAATCCTTGCGCGATGACGCTCGACAAGATCGATCTGTTGATTCTTCGCCAGTTACAGCACAATGCCCGCATCGCCAATGTGGAGCTTGCCGCTAAGGTAGGTCTTTCGCCTTCAGCCTGTTCGCGCCGGCTGGATCAGTTGGAAAAATCGGGCGTGATCGAAGGTTATCAGGCGATCATTTCCAACCGCGCGCTCGGCCAGTCAATCACCGCGCTCGTCGACATCACGCTCAAGTCGCAGTCGGAAGACAGCCTGCAGAAATTCGAGCGCGCGGTGAAGCTTTGCCCGCACATCGTCGCCTGCTTCCTGATGTCCGGCGAGAGCGATTACATGATCCGCGTCAACGCCCGCGACATGGAGCACTTCGAATGGATCTACAAGAACTGGCTCTCCACCCTGCCCGGCGTCTCGCGCATCCAGTCGAGTTTCGCGATGCGAATGATCGTGAATCGGGCAAATATCGACGTGGCGCTGATGGACAGCCGGCTGTAGCACAGCCATCATGCC
>JAUIBM010000246.1 GCA_030428345.1 Alphaproteobacteria bacterium
AAAGCCGTGGCGCGCGCGATGTCGACGGGGTGAGTCCCTCGACCATTGCGGTGCATCTGACGCGGATCCGCAAGAATACCGCCTGCGCGGGGGTGACCATCCGAAATTTCAAGGGGGTTGGCTGGTCGCTGGCGGATCGTGAGCAATGGCGCAAGCGCCTCGGCGCGGCAAGGAGCGTTGGCGCTCTCGATCGCCAGCATGGCGCAGGCGGCGTTTCCGAAGATGATGGGGCGCGGTCATGCACGATCGGCGTGCCGAGATATGGGCGAGGATCCTCGAAGGAGTGACGACATCTCCGGGTCCGCTTGAGACGCCCTGCTGGCTTTGGAACGGGACGCATTCCGGCAAAGGCCGAGGCGGCGGATATCCGAGGATGAAGCTCGGCGGGCAGACGGTTGCGGTCCACCGCGTGGCTGCAACGCATGTCTATGGTTTTGTCCCCGGCAAGAAACAGCTGGACCATTTGTGCCGAAACCGGATGTGCGTCAACCCGCATCACATGGAGATCGTCTCGCACAAGGTCAACCAGGAGCGGCGGGACATGGCACGCCGCGGCGCCTGCCAGGCGCAAATCGATCCTGGGTCCGCCTTCGATCGCCCGCATGGCTGCATGGCCGACTCCAAATCGCAAATTGAGCGCAGCGAAGCGCAAGTCGATGGCGGTGTTGTGGACGCCTTCGATCGCACACCCTGCGCAGGCGTCATGGCCGACTCCAAATCGCACGTTGAGCGCAGCGAAGCGCAAGATTTGGAGCAAAAGGGATGACCAATTTCGTCTCCGGCCTGCGCCAGGCAACGCCCGCGATCGACGGGCGCATCCGTTTCTGGCTGGTGACCAATCTTGCCTCGCGCGCCTGCCGCGAGGCCTGCGGCGTCTGGCCGCCGCCGGCCTGGCTGGGGGTTGCGGCAAGCCCGGCGGCGATTGCGGCGATCGAGCCGCCGGCCAAGGTATTCGCCCTGCGCTATGGCGCTGATGCAGACATCGAAAAGGCGTGGCAGGCGCTGCGCCGCCGCTATTGGGATGCCGGATGCGATGCCGGATTGACGGGCGAGGAACTGGACAGGCTGGCGTCCTGGCGGCTGCGCCATGCCGCGCCCGGCGTGTTGCCGGCCGAGGTGGCGATCGAGCCCCTGCCGGCGATCCCGCCGGCGCTGGGCGGTGTGGCGGGAGTGCGGCGATGATGAGCCAGGCTGAAATTGCGGCGCTGAAGCGCGCCGACGCGCCGCGCGGCGATTATTTCGCCGATGCGCTGGTGCTGTGTGACTGCACCTGCTCCGATTTCGGCGAAGGCGCTCGCGCGGCGGAATTGCTCGCGCTCGCGGAACTGATGTGGCGCGAGCGCATGGAGGAGTGGGACGGGCTCCCCTCAAATCGCACGTGTTCACGCGCAAGATTTGAGGACGGCAAAAATGACGCCCTCGATCGCACGTTGAGCGAAGCGAAGCGCAAGATCGAGGGCCAGCAAGAATGTCGCGCAAGATTTGAGGCCGGCAAAAATGACGCCATCGATCGCAAATTGAGCGAAGCGAAGCGCAAGATCGAGGGCCAACAAGAATGACGTCGACATCCTTTCTCGACGGGCGGGTGGTGCTGCATGCAGGCGATTGCCTGGAGGTGCTGGCAAGCCTGCCGGAAACTCGGTCGATGCGGTGGTGACCGATCCGCCCTATCATTTCAACACCATTGTCGAGCGGTTCGGCGCCTCGGATGCCGCGCCGGCGAAATCGGACGGGCCGAGCGGGGTCTATGCCAGAGCATCGGCAGGCTTCATGGGCAAGACATGGGATGGCGGGGATATCGCGTTTCGCCCGGAAACCTGGGCGGCGGTGTTGCGGGTGCTAAAGCCGGGCGGGCATCTGGCGGCGTTTTCCGCGCCCAAATGCGTCCACCGCATGGGCATGGCGATCGAGCTCGCCGGCTTTGAAATCCGCGACCGCATCATCAACCTGATCGACCCAGATCCGCATGTGATCGCCTTCCTGGAAAGCCTTTCACCGGCGCAGGCCGATGCGCTGTTCCGGCTTACCGAGCATTTCGGCGCGTTGGGAGAGGCGTTCTGGTGCTTCGGGACGGGCTTTCCCAAGAATCACGATGTCGCCATGGCGATCGACAAGGCGCTGGGCGCGGTACGGGACCGATTGCCGCCGCAAATGCGTGCGCGCGCCAGCAGTGCCATCAACGATAGCGATTATGGATCTGCCGAGTGGTCGCCGCCGACCAGCGATCCGGTTACGCCCGAGGCCGCTGCATGGGCGGGTCACGGCACGGCGCTGAAGCCGGCCTATGAGCCGATCGTCATTGCCCGCAAGCCGCTCGCTGAAACATCGATCGCGCGGCAGGTGCTGGCGACAGGCACCGGCGCCATCAATATCGATGGGGCGAGGATTCCGGCCCAAATCGCACGTGAAGGCGAAGCCGCCGCGCAAGATTTGGGCCAATGTAGGCAATCCCTCCAAATTGCACGTGAAGGCGAAGCCGCCGCGCAAGATTTGGGCCAAACGAAAAACGCCCGCTACCCGGCCAATCTGACGCATGACGGCAGCGATGCCGTCGAGGCGATGTTCCCGAACGCACCCGGAGCCATGAGAGAAGTAAACGACAGCTTTACGCCAAAACGGGGGACGGCTGTCTATGGAGATTACGGTCCACGCTCAACGGCCATTCCACGCGGCGATTCCGGTTCAGCCGCCCGGTTTTTCTATTCCGGCAAGGCCGCCTCCGGCGACCGGATCGGCTCGCGCCACCCGACCGTCAAGCCTGTCGACCAGACGCGCTGGCTGGTGCGACTGATGACGCCGATGCCTGCAAATGCGCAGGAGCGGCCGGTGGTGCTCGATCTGTTTGCCGGCACCGGCACGACCGGCGAGGCTGCATGGCTGGAAGGGTTTGACGCCATCCTGATCGAGCGCGAGCCGGAATACCACGCCGATATCGCCGAGCGCATGCGGCTCTGCCAGGCTGGACCGCGCGAAAAGCGACGCGCCATTGCCGCGCGGCGCGCCCTCGCAGATCGGGATACAGCGCCCGATCTGTTTACACCGCAAACGCCCTCCGAAGAGCCGGCGATGGGGGCGGCAAGGCGTGAAATCTACGGACATTTTGCCGATGAAGGACCGAAAGAACAATCGCACCGCAAGCGGGGGGGGGGGCGCACCATCGGCCCGATCGGGCTTTCCGGGTCGAGGAGTAGCGATCGATGATGGATGTCGCCATGAGGCAAGCCGCGCCTTCTCCGGAAACTGCGCCGGAAACTGTGCCGCAAACAGCGCCCGAAACCGCCGCCGACGCTCGGCGCAAGCGGCTCAAGGCGCAATTGCGGCTGGAAGATCCTGGCGTGGCGCAGCGTGTCGCTGCCCTGCGGCGCGATGGCGTCTCCTGGATGCACATCGCCATCGAGATCGATCTGGGAACGCATCATGCGATCCATATCAAACAGGCCATGCGCGAGACCGGGCTGCTCGAGGAGCATTACTTCGGACACGTGCCGCGCCGAGATTCCCCGCACATGGCAGAGCATGGACCGGTGCGGGATGAATTGGAGGCGGCCGCTGCCGCCCAGCGCGCCGAGATTGCCGGTGCGCGGGATGGGCGGGATCTGGCTGGCCTGATGTTCGGCGATCCGCCGAGATGGCGTTCGGCGCTGGCCGAGCGCACCGGCGAAATGCCGCCGGCGATCGCCCGCGCCCTGCGCGCGACAAGGGGCGCTGCATGATGCGGTATGACGAAAAACCCAGATCACAAGCTGATCGCCGCAAAGCGTGGGGCGATGGTGTGGCGCATCCCTCAAATCGCACGTGTTCACGCGCAAGATTTGAGGGCAAGCGAAAATGACCGATTCCATTCGCGATTTCATCGGCGAGGCGGATGCGGCGTCCCTGGCCGGGGCATGGGCCGCGGCAGGCTTTGCGCCCTTGCGCCGCGCCGCCGGCGAACTGGTCGGCCCGTGCCCCGCTTGCGGCGGCGAGGACCGGTTTTCCATCGCAGAGGGCAAGCGCGCCTGGAATTGCCGCGGCGCGGGCGGCGGGCATTCGCCGGTCGGCATGATCGCGCATTGCCTCGGCTATGACGCCAGCCGGCGCGAGGATCTGTTGCGCGCCGCCGAGATCGTGCTGGGCAGGGATCGACCTGGAGCGGCCGAAACCGAAGCCGAGCGCCTGGCCCGTGAGCAGGCCGCCGCCGTGCGCCGCCGCAAGGCCGAAGCCGCTGCCCGCGCACGGGCAAGCGAGGCGGACGCCTTTCGCGAGCGCGAACGGGCCAAGGCGCGCGGCATATGGCAGCGGGCGTGCCCGATCGACGGCGCCGACCCGGCCAGCGCCTATCTGGAGGCGCGCCTCGGCATCTTTCCGTTGGCGGCGGCATGGCATCTGCGCTTCGATCCGGAAATCACCTATTGGCACGGCACGGATGAATTCGGCCGGCCGCTGGCATTGCATGCCGGCCCGGCAATGATCGCCGCCATCCTTTGCGACCCGATGCGCGACGCCGATGGCGATAATGTCATCGGATGCCACATCACCTGGATCGATCTCGATCGTCCGCCGAAATGCCGGCCGCTCCTGCATGCGCGATCCGGGGCCGGAGGCGGCGATGGCGATGCGCTCGCGACCAAGAAGATGCGCGGGACCAAGAAGGGTGGGATCATTCCCGTCCTGGGCGATCCGGCCCGTGATCTGTGGATCGGCGGGGAGGGAATCGAAAACGGCATTGCGGCCTGGCTGTTGACCGGCAAGCCGGATGCCTTTGTCTTTGCGGCCGGCGATCTGGGCAATCTGGCCGGCCCTGCCGCAGCCCACGGCCGGGTCAAGAATCCCGAAACCGGGAAATGGATCCCGAGCCCATGGCCGCGCGAAGACCATGGGCCGCGCGAAGATCATGGGCCGCGCGAAGGCCAGGGGCCGGGCGATGCCATGCCGGTGGCGGATGGCGTGCGAGAAATCGTGCTGCTGGGCGATGCGGACAGCGATCCTGCGGCCACCGCCGCGCAAATGCTGCGCGCGCAAAGGCGGATCGAGCGGCCCGGCCGCGTGGTGCAGCTTTCCTGGCCGGCGCTCGGCATGGATTGGGCGCAGATGGCGGGAAGGTCGGAATAAATGGGCAAGCCCCCCAAGACAAGCGGCGCTGCCGCAATCGCTGCCATGCTTGCGGCCTCCGGACACCCGGCGCATGCCGCAAACGACCATGTAGCCAATGACCATGCCGCAATGCCGGCCGGCGAACCGGACCCGGAGAATGATGGCGGTGAGGCGCAAGCATGGCATGGCTTCGACGCCGACCGGGACGGGCCGCATGAGGCCGATCCTGGCGAGCCCGGAACCAGGCCGGATGGCGATGAAGCGATCGATCCGGACGATGTGGCGTTTTGCGCCGGGCTCGACCATTCCGATACCGACAATGCCCGCCGCCTGCGCCGCCAT